>JANMUC010000844.1:0-1413 GCA_031391225.1 Deinococcales bacterium | reverse complement strand
TGTTGCTGACCACCTGAAAGGTCGCTGGGGAGTTTGTCTGCCTGCTCGAGGATGCCAAGTTTCTCGAGCAAACCGAGTGCGCGTTTGCGGCGATCTGATGGCGGGTAGGTGTTGCAAAAATCCATTGGCAGCATGATGTTTTCGGCAACGGTTAAGGTTGGCAGCAGTTGAAAGAATTGAAAGATCACGCCAACACTTCTGCCGCGCCAGACCGCCAGTTGTTCTTGGTTAAGCGCATGAACCGCGCTGTTCGCCACAAAAATCTCGCCTAAAGTTGGCGAATCGATACCGATCATGATGTTAATCAGCGTCGATTTTCCACTGCCAGATTTCCCGACAATCGAAACAAATTCTCCCGCTTTCACCTCGAGATTGATGTGTTGCAGCGCCGTAAAATTGCCCGACGGCGTGTTAAAAACTTTGCTGACTCTGGAAAGCGAAATAAGCGGCTTGGCGGCTGATTTGGGACTTTGTGGAGGCATTTGAGTTTGGTGCATCATAAAACTTCCTCTCTAAGTCTTGCTTGACCTGAAATAGAGATTAGGTTTAATCTGCTACGAATGTTTAACAGTTTTCGTAGTAGAGAAATCCTCGAGCTGCACGACCCCACACGCGCCGCCGAATTGCTCGAGCCAAACAGCCTGAAGTTTCTCGAGCCGTTCGTTGGTCGGCTTTGCACCGCCGATCAGGTCGCCCAAGAAATGGGCATCAGCCTCAACACGCTGCTGTATCAAATCAAGCGTTTACTGAAGCTCGGGTTTCTCGAGATCATTGAACAAACACCGCGCCGAGGACGCAGCATCAAACAGTACAGCGCCGTTGCCGAAGTGTTCTTTGTGCCATTTGATGCCACGCATTTTGCCAGCCCAGCCGACATGCTGTTGCGCGAATTTGAACCCTTGTACAAACGGTTTCTCGAGCATTTTTTGGAAGCCGCCATGCAAATGGTCAATGTCAAAACAGCCAAAGAAATTGGCATCAGCGTGTTGCAAAATGAAGTTGGAAAACTGGTCGTGCGGCACGGACCACACCCGCTCAAACCCATTGACATCAACCCGCTCGAGCCTGAAGCGCCCGCGATTTTGTCATTGTGGGAAGATCAACTGCGCCTCGATTTTAGCGATGCCAAAGCCTTGCAACTCGAGTTGTTTGAGGTGCTCGAGCGGTATAAAAACAAAGATGGCAGTGGGGCGTATATTGCGCATATTGCGCATATTGCGCTTACTCCAACGCAAGGGTGATGCTGCTCGAGTAATCTGAGCACTTCAGAATTAAGTACCAACACCTAAATAAGTTAAACTAAACTATGGGCGCACCCGTCAAAAAACTTGAACTCAGCGAAACTCAAAAGCTAGAACTCGAAAAGCATTACCAGAACGGCAAAAATCATGCTTTCAGAAAACGTTGCCAGAT
>JANMUC010000843.1:0-5522 GCA_031391225.1 Deinococcales bacterium | reverse complement strand
GGTTATTGTCGCTCGCGCTGGGTTTTATGACGCTTCTGGGCATGGGTTTGCTATCAGGTTGCGACCAACCCCAACCTGAACCCCTGCCAATTCCCGCGCCACAAAACGTTCTGACCATTCCAGACGATAAGAACGTCATCGTGATTTGGGATGCTGTGGATGATGCTCGAGTGACTGGGTATAACGTTTACCAAGATGGTGTCGTGGTCAATCCTGCACCAATTAAGACGGCATCTCGAGTGAGCGTAAGAGCTTCAGGTGATCCTATTGGGCGTTTGAGTTTCACGGTTAAGAATGTTACAACCACAACCGATTCAAAATTTAGTGTCAGTGCATTAACCGCCACTGGCACAGGTCCTGTTAGTGATATTAGCGAAGCACGTCCATCGGTCTGTGAACGGCACAAAGTTGAAGGTGTAGATATGGGCAAGCTAAAGCAAGTTGTTCGTTTAACCAAACGGGGGGTTGATCTCACCACTGGTAGCGTAACAGTTGTCTTTGGGTTTGCACCTGGCGAGCTTTATAGGCAGACTACATTTTGGTATCAACCAGGTTTGGGTCTTTACCTGAGTAGTTCAATACCCGAACAAGCTGTTGGTAACGTCCTCGAAATTTTGACCAGGGACGGTGATTGCCTTACCTATTCTTACGATACGCTTCCAGAATCGCCTGCATTGACTGCTCCTGCCGCAAGTACAACTTTGAATGTGACCAATGCTCTTCCTGTGACTTGGACCAGTGCCACAAATCCAGATCGGTTTGTGGTACTGGCAACATGGGCGGGTAGCCCAACTTGGCGCTCAGGGGATTTGGCTGGTACAACACGGACTTTTAACATTCCTGCCAATACCTTACCTGCCAATAAAACCGTTAAGATCAAAGTTTATGCCTATAACGACGGCACAGAAAAATTTATTGGTGCTTTTGAGCCAGGCTCGAGAATGGGCATTCACAACGGTGACGAAGCAGGTAGGGACATCACCACCACCGCACCACCACCTGCTATTGCCACCAACCCTGGTGTGACTTGGGGCGATCCGCACTTAATCAGTTTCGATCAAGTGGCTTTTGAATTCCAAACCGTTGGCGAATACGACCTGGGATTCTCGAGCGACAATCATGTGCGCGTTCAAGCCCGTCATCAGCCTTGGGGTGGCAGTCCTTACATCAGTGTGAATACGGCGATTGCCACGCGAATGAACGGACAAAAAGTTGGCTTGTACATCAATCCACCAGCGGGTCAAAGCCCACTGCGAATTGGCGACCTTGGAACACGCACCGATGTTCCAGTCGCAGGACTTGACCTTGGTGCTGGTTTTAAAATCTTAAAAGATGGAGCGTCAGGGTACAGGTTTGAATACCCCGACGGCGACATCATGAAAGTCGAAATGCACGGCACGTACATCAACGCCAAAATTTACCCAGTCCTAACTCGAGCGGGCACGATGAAAGGCTTGCTGGGCAACTTTGACGGCGACCTGTTCAACGAATTTATCAAACGCGAAGGCGGTATTCTGCCGCCGCTCACAACCCTTGCCCTCGTCCGAGAATACGCAACCTCTTGGAGCATCCCAACCGTTGCAGATTCGTTGTTTGTTTACGACGGCACAGAAACCTTTGGAGGCTTTAGCAACTCCAGCTTCCCAACCTACACACCACCCGCCGACCCAACTGCCTTTGCAGCCGCCCAAGCCGATTGCACCGCCGCAGGCGTACAACCTAAAAACATTGATGCTTGCGCAATTGATAAAACCCAAACGGGTGACAATAGCTTTATAACCAACGCCGCCACGATTCAAAATCCAGCTCAACTTATTGTTCTCGAGCCAGCCTTACCACCTGTACTCAAACCAGACTTAATCATTCAAAGCGCCACCGCAAACCTTGGCGCGACTTGCCGACCAAACAACACGTTTTTGACCACCAGTGTGGTCGTGAAAAACATCGGAACAGCCACCGCTATCGGACGCAGCGATGTTGGCGTGGTTGGTATCGTTGACGCTCGAGATGAAGCACTACCTTCTGGAGCACGCGGTAACGCTGTAGGAATTCCAACACTTGCACCGAACGCATCGGTCACAATCAACATCACCCTGGGATACCCAACCACCACCCCAGACGACACCGAAGGACTGCGTTCATACGTGGCTCGAGTTGACCTTGGCAACTGGTATGACGAACTTAATGAGACCAACAATCGTCTTGCCACCACGATTGATGTCAACGTTCCAGCAGGTCATTGTAAGAACAAAGTCGCCTTGATTCACGGTGCAGGTAACAGCGCCGCAACTGTTTACCAAACCAACCTCAAGCTTAAAGGTATGCGCGTTAACTTATTTCCAGTCTCGAGCTTAAATCCAAACAATGCCGACACCACTTTAATGGGTTACGACTTAATTGTCATTGACCCTAAAACCTTTGTCGATTTTTACGTTTGGGAAGGAGCACCAGGTGTTGCTGTTGCCATTGGAAAGATGGGCAAACCGATGTTAGCCCTTGGTTATGGTGGTAACGTTTTCCTCGAGGACTTACAAAGCGGTGCATCACCATTTGATTGGGGTTCAAGTTGGATTATTCCCGTTACAGAACAAATACGTGAATTTACTGTCGTCAATGCCGCACACCCAACCATTGTCGGACCGTTCCCACTGACCATTGCAGGCGGCAAAGTCCAAGTATCAGATGTAGACCAAGAATACAGTGCTGCCAACATGCCAGTCATTCCAAGTGGCGTGGTTGCCATTGGACGCGACTCGAGCTTCCTGACAACCAGTCCACAGCATTACAGTGTTGCGTATAACAGCAACAACCAAACAGCTATTTGGGGTTTTAACGGCGTACCGAATTACACCAACAATGGTTGGAACGCCTTGGCTAACCTTGCTTGGCTTATGCTTCCGTAAAGAATTTGTAACGCTAGAGGCGTGACCATTTGGTCACGCCTCTTAACGTATTTTGACCCAAGCACTTAAACGCTCAATCTCTCGAGCTTCAGGAAAAAGCGAAATTTCCTCGAGTGGTACAGCCACAATTACATGTTTGAAATCACTCTCGAGTCGCTGTGATAAGGCTTGAAGTGTCTTCGTCTCCCCTGCTATCCAACCCGTAAAGCCTGGCTCGAGTGCGATCATCATGCCGACAGGTTCGTGATTTTCAAAAGCCAAATACGCCATGAGGTTCGGGTTTTGCCGCATGGCGCTAGCAATTTCTTGAGCAACAAAATCTTGCCAATCCAACGCAGAATTTTGTAAGCACCAAACCTTCGCCAATGTCGGGGCTTGCGACCATGAAACCTGCTCAACAATCAGTTCACCTTCAACAGATGGCATCTCGAGCAAAACCAAACTCGAGTACACCTGAAATTGATTGTTACTTGCAGCAAGCTCGAGACTCGGATCATCAGGCAAAACCAAAATCCCCGTTTTTCCACGCGCCAAAAACTCATGCTCGAGATTCTCAATGTCCGAAACCGAACTTGGATAACCCGCATTCACCTCGAGCATCGGCAAGTTTAAATTCTCGAAAAATTTTACTTCCTCGAGAATCTGAGTTCGGGCAAAACACGCCCAGAAAGCTTGTAGGCTCGAGCGTTCCAATTTACTCGTGTGCTTTTAAAGCATGCAAAATCACTCGAGCCTCTTCGACATTCTGAATTGCCAGACGATCTGTGGCACTAAAAAACAAGACCAATGCCGCCTGAGCACCTGTAGACACACTCGCACCACGTCCAACCGTGCCGCCCAAAGCATCCGAAACTTCGTAATACAAGACTCGCTCGAGGTTGATGCCTTTGTTGCCAGCGCGTACAAACTTTGCCATAAATACCTCCAAATAATTCTGAATTTCACGTAGGGACGCAGCAAAGCAAGGCGCAGCAAGCGACTATGCCCGCTAGGTGCATTTTATAGTCAAGAAGCAGCGCCCCTACAACCAATTACGACAGACCAAGGGCTTTGTTTAACAATTCGCGGACCAAATCGGGTTTGGCTTTGCCGCCGAGGGCTTTCATGATCGGACCGAACAAGGCATTGATTGCTTTCGGATTCTTTTTCGCATTTTCAACCACGTCGGGACTGGCGTTCATAATCTCGAGAATCGCGGCTTCAATTGCGCCAACGTCGGTGGTTTGCTCGAGTCCACGGTCTTTCACAAGCTGACTTGGGTTTGCGCCTTGCATCACGTCAGGCAGTAAGTCTTTGGCAATCTTGCCCGAAATTGTTCCCGCATCAATCAAAGCAATCAAACTCGAGAGGTTTTCGGGTATTAACTTCGAGTTTTGAATCTCGAGTTCGTTCGCGTTCAACCAACCCGAAACATCACTGTTTAACCAGTTCGCCACCGTTTGCGCTTCGCCAAGGTAGTTCTCGAGCACACTTTCAAAAAACTTCGAGAGCTGCGTGTTCAGTGACAATGTTTCCGCATCGTTTTCTTTTACCCCTCGAGCCACATAATCGGCTTTTTTCGCGTCAGGCAAGCGCGGCATTTGGGCTTTTACCCGTTCAATCCAAGCCTCATCAATCTCGAGCGGCGGAAGGTCAGGATCGGGGAAGTACCTATAATCCGCCTCGCCCTCTTTGGTGCGCATGACAAAAGTTTTCTGCCCGCCTTCATCCCAACCCATCGTGTCTTGCGTGACCCGACCACCCGCGTTAATCACCCGAATCTGGCGTTCGACCTCGTACTCGAGCGACTTGCCCACGCTTCTAAACGAGTTCAGGTTTTTGACCTCGACTTTCGTGCCAAAAGGTTCACCAGGACGCCGCACCGAAACGTTGACATCGCAACGCATTTTGCCCTCTTCTGGACGTGCATCGGAAATCCCGAGCGCCTGAGCAATGGCTTGAACTTTTTGCAAGAAGGCTTTGGCTTGCTCGCCGTCGGTGATATCGGGTTCTGTGACCATTTCGATCAGGCAGCAACCCGCACGGTTTAAATCCACCAAACTAAAATTCTCACCGTTCGGGTGCATCAACTTTCCAGCATCATTCTCGAGGTGCGCCCGAGTGATCCCAATGCGCTGCCCATTCACCTCGAGCCAACCATCACGGGCTATCGGGCGGTCGTACTGCGAGATTTGGTAATTGTGCGGGCTGTCAGGGTAAAAGTAATTCTTACGGTGAAATTGCGTGAAACCAGAAACATCGCAATTCAGCGCCAGCCCAAACATCATGCCGTCCTCGACTGCCGCCTTGTTGATCGTTGGCAGCGTCCCAGGTAGCCCAAGCGTGAACGGGTCGGTGTGCGAATTTGGCGCGTCAGAAAAGTAATTCGCATCCACGCTCGAGAACATTTTAGAACGGGTCGAAAGTTGAATGTGAATTTCCAAACCACAAACGGTTTCAAAGCCAGAAGACATGGGCTTAGTTTAACGTGTTTGGCGCTAAGTACCAACACCTAAATAAGTTAAACTAAACTATGGGCGCACCCGTCAAAAAACTTGAACTCAGCGAAACTCAAAAGCTAGAACTCGAAAAGCATTACCAGAACGGCAAAAATCATGCTTTCAGAAAACGTTGCCAGAT
>JANMUC010000824.1:0-1870 GCA_031391225.1 Deinococcales bacterium | reverse complement strand
CGTGATTTCGCCGCCCGTCCAAAGCTTGAACAGGCTTAACACTTGCTCCTCTTGAATCCGCAGCGTGCCCGTTTCGTTGGTCACGTACCAAGCCTCGAGCGGTTCGTTGCGGCGTCCACTGGTGCGAATAAATGCCAGTTGCAAGCCAGCCTCGAGGTTGACTTTGGCGTAACGGCGCTCGCCCTTTTCGGGGAACGCACAGGCGGTTTGCATCGACTCGAGGGTTGGTGTTGGTTGTTTACTTGGTGTCATGAATTTCCTTCCAAAAGCAGTCCAGCATACGACTAAACTATTTTGTTTGCATCAATTTCCAAAGTGTTTCGGGTTTGACGGGTAACTCGAGCACCCGAACGCCAACCGCCGCTTTGATGGCATTGGCAACCGCAGCACCGCCAGCCACAATCGGAGGCTCGCCGACAATTCTTGCCCCAAAAGGACCACTGTCGCTGGGTTCTTGCAGAATCACAGCTTCAAATGGCGGTAAATCCGTGGCTCGCGGAAAGTGATACTCGAGGAAGTTCGCGCTGTTCAAAATCCCGCTTTCGTCGTACCGCATGGCTTCGTACAAACCCATGCTCAAGCCTTGCGCGTTGCCGCCGTGCATCTGCCCTTCGATCAACGTGGGGTTGAGGGCAAACCCAACGTCTTGCACTGCGACAAACTCGAGGGGCGTGATAACCCCCGTCAGTTTGTTGACGCTGACCCGCGCCAGTTGCACCGTAAAACCAGGCGCACCAGATTTCATGGCGGAGCGACCCTCGGCAACAATTGGACCAGGACCACCCGCTTTGGATTGCGCCAAACGTGCAAGTTGCCCTATCACAATAGCTTTTTCTGGCACACCCTTGACTTGTGCCGCGCCATTTTTTAACTCGAGGTCGTCCTTGTGCGCCTCGAGTTCAAGCGCAGCAACCTCCAGCAATTGATTTCTGACTTGAACGCTGGCGTCTTGCACCGCGCCCGAAACGCTGACGGTGACCTGCGAACCACCGCTGGCGGGTGCATACGGTCCAGATTCGGTATCGCCCTGGACGATTTGCACGGCATCTGGATCAACCCCAAGTTGTTCGGCGGCAATCAAGACCAACGAACTGTGAACCCCAGAAATGTCCACGCTGCCCACATGCAAACGCACCGTGCCGTCGGTGTCCACGCGGCAGACCGCACCTGCGGGTGAAAATGCACCAGGCCAGCCGCCAATCGCAATGCCAACCCCTTCGACACAATCGGGGTCGCTCGAGGTGCGATGGCGGTTAAGCCAAGTTGGGTGTGAGCCGATTTTCTCGAGACAGGCTTTTAGACCGATTTTTGTCCAAGCACGACCAACGCCGCTCAAATCCCCAGTCTCAACGCCGTTTTTGAGCCTAAACTCGAGCGGGTCAAGGTTTAAGGCGGCTGCCATCTCATCAATGTTGCTCTCGAGGGCGAAGGTGACCTGCGGCGCTCCTGGGGCGCGGTATGCCCCCGCTTGAGGCTTATGTGTACTAACTTGCACCACTTCAACCGCAACGTTGTCACACTTGTAATAACCGCCCATCAACATGCCAATAATGCCAGGAAAACCGAACGGATAAATACCGTTGTCAAAATAGACTTTGGCTTGAATCGCCATGACGCGCCCGTCGCTGCTCGCACCCGTTTTCAACTCGAGCCTGGAGGCGCTGGCTGGGGTGGTGGTCATCATGTCTTCGGTGCGTGACAGCACCATTTTGACGGGTTTTTGCAGTTTTAGGGCGAGTGCGGCAACCAAAGGGTCAATTAGACCATATTTCGCTCCGAAACCACCGCCGACATTCATTGGAATCACTTTGACATCCGATTGCTTCAGGCTGAGAAGTCGTGCCACCTCGTTGCGCACCGCGTACTGTCC
>JANMUC010000807.1:0-12533 GCA_031391225.1 Deinococcales bacterium | reverse complement strand
GAGCCTTTGTCTGCCAGTGCGATTATTATTCGGGGTGCGGCTACAGATTATTCGCGTGGGCAGTTGCAGTTGCTCGAGCGGTTTGTCAATGACGGCGGCGGTCTGATGTTCACGGGTGGCAAAAAAAGTTTTGGTTTGGGCGGTTGGGCGCGGACCAAACTCGAGGAATTGATGCCCGTCGCCAGTGATTTGCGCACTCGGGTCGATGTGCCGTTGGTCGCCATGGTCATGATCGTGGATCGCAGCTTATCGATGATGGGTTCGAGCGGTAACGCACAAAAACTCGAGTTGGCACTCGAGGGGGTCAGCAACGTGATTGAACTGGCAAACCCAAAGGATTTGCTGGGTTTGATAACCTTTTCGGACACGGCAAAATGGGCGTTTAAACCCGTTCGGGCAACGGACAACAACAAATTGCAAATGATACGTGCTGTGCAAGAAATTCAACCCGAAGGTGGCACGATTTTAGGACCTGCTTACAGTCAAGCCATTCAGGCTTTAAAAGACCGCAAGGCTTCAATCAAACACATTATTTTGCTGACCGACGGACAGCTTGCCGATGCCGAGGAAAGCAATCCCAACCCACCCGATTTTCCTGGCATGGCGAAAGCTGCCAATGACGCTGGCATTACCACCTCGAGCATCGCCGTTGGTTCGGATGCAGACGTGCCACGTTTAAGAGCGATTGCCAAGGCGGGCAAGGGACGGTATTACGAGGCGTTGCAAATTGACACGCTGCCCCGAATTTTCACCACCGAAGCCTTAACCGCAACCCGCAGCGTTGTCAGGCTCGAGGTTTTTAAACCGACCTTGGTACGGCATCCTTTGGCAAGGGTTTCCAGCCGTCCGCCCGCTTTGAGCGCCTATATTGCCACGACTTTACACCCCGAAGCCGAAGCGATTCTGGTCGGCTTGGACCGCGAACCCGTGCTGGCAGTGACCCGCAAAGGTTTGGGACGCACGGCTGCCTTAACTGTTGACCTCTCGAGGAATGATGCCTTCACACGCTGGTCAGAACTGCCAAATCTGCTGGGCACAATCACCCGTTGGCTCGAGCTTGCACCGACACCTTACTCGCTTTCAGTGTCTGGCGATGGCGGCAACGCGATTGTGGACGCGGTGGACAGCAACCGTTACCTGAACAATCAACGCCTCGAGCTACGGGTGGGCGGAAAGAGTTTAAACATGACCCAAACCGCCCCAGGGCGTTACGAGGCGCAAATTCCAAAAAACACCACAGGCAGTTTGGTGCTCGTCAAATCAGGCGCGGTGCTGGCTCGCACGACCTTGCAAAGCAAAAACCGTGAACTCGAGATTGGCAGTGGACTCGAGAATTTACGGCGTATCGCGCAAGCCTCGGGTGGGCGGATGCTCGAGAATTTAAACGGGTATGAAGCCAGCCGTAAAACCTCGGGTTTCTCGCTCGCGCCGTGGTTGGCGGTTCTGGGGGCGCTGTTGTTGGTGCTCGAGTTGGCGTATCGACGATTTCGGTTGTAGCTACGAAATCGTGTGATGATGAACAAAAAACGTGTCCTGTAGGGGCGAGGCATGCCTCCATTGATACCGACTTAATCATTCAAGCCCTCAAACACATGCTTTTTGTCTGGGTAGCCGCATTTTCCACCCTCATCCGGCTCGCAAGCTCGCCACCTTCTCCCGCCGTGCGGGAGAAGGATAAAAACCTCGATCCACACGTGTAAAAACCTAAACTCCCTTCTCCTGATGTTGGGAGAAGCGCCCAAGCCCGTTAGGTGCTGATTTAAGGGCAAGAAGGGTCGGGGATGAGGGTAGACGGGCAATTGCTGACTCTTGTGTCTGAGAAGGAAAAAACGATTAAGTCGGAGTGTATGGGCATGCCTCGCCCCTACACAATCCCACAACGCGTTTGTGATTATAGATTCACAAGCAAACATTGGCTTGCACGTTGTCTGGTATCGGGTACAACTGCGATTTGCCGCTTCCAACACGGTATTTCACCACGGGTTGCAAAAACACAGCCTCGAGTTTGGCGTTCAACCCTTTTTGGCACAGCAATTTGGCTTGAAACGATGCGGCAACCACGGCGGCAGAAAAGCCTTTTCCTGGCTCGAGCTTCAAGTTCAGGTTGCTCGAGTTGGCAAAGTGTGATCCTGCTGGAAGCGCGGCTGCGTTGTTGGTTTTTGACCATGCCTCGAGTTTGGGAAACCATTTTGGATCGTATTTTGGGTTGAGAAGTATTTGGTTGGTGATGGCGGTTTTGGGGGCGTAAATCAGTTGTTCGATGGTCACGGGCTTGCTGCTGTCGTTGAACATGTTGATGCCGAGAAACAGGCGTTGGTTGGGAATTTGTTCCATGACTTCAAAGTTGATTTCGTATTCTTTTTTGGGTTTGAGGTAGAGAATACGACTCGAGCCAACAAATAATTTGTAGGTAACATTTTTACTGTCGGTGACAACAATCGAATCAAATTCGGCGTCCATGTTGGGTTCAATTTTAAATTCAAGCTCGAGTAAATCTTTGCCGAATGCGGTCAAATAGTCCCAATGTTTTAGGCTTAAACCTGGCACGCGCACGGTTTTAAACTCGAGTTTTTGGATGCGCTCAAAGTAGACGCGCACGGGGTCGCCCGTTTCAAAACCGTACAGCAGATACATGCGCGGCTCGAGGATTGGTTTGTTGGGACTCGAGCTTGCCAACGCACCGAATGCAAAGGTTATCAGGATACGGGCGAGGCGTTTCATGGTTTAGTCACTTGAGTTGCGGCGAATGATGGTGACGCTGGCAAAAGCAACCAGGGTAAACAAAAGGGTGAGCAGGGCAATGCCATCAAATTTGAAGATTCCAACAAAAATACTGCCCAGGAACGAGCCGCCAATTAAATTTCCGCCTGCCAGAAAAATACTGTACAAGCCGACGACCACGCCTCGGTCTTCTGGGAAGTCTTGGGAAATATCGGCAAGGTATGCCAGTGCAACGGGGGTAAAACCAGCTTGAAAGAACGCGCCGATTAAGAGCAGCAAGAACCAACCTCGAGCGTAAAATTCGGTGAAACCCAAGTTGATGTTGAAACCAAACTCGAGTCCCCATTCGGGATGGTTGAGAATAAACATGCAGATACTCAGCCACAGCAAGCCAAAGCCTGCGTAAAGCATCGGGGTGCTGCGGCGCTCCGTAGACCGCGAACCGTAGTACAAGCCTGCCAGGAACACCACACCAAATGCACCAAGCACCAAACTGATGCCCGCGCCCGTTAACGATCCAACCAGAGCTTGACCGGCGACGCTCGAGTTTTTACCGGCGTACAACTGGTTTTGAACGTGAACAAGCCATAAACCGATCACGCCTGTGGCGGCAATCCAGGCGGGCATGAAACGCATCAAGCGTTTGCTGGAAAGAACACGGGTGTAATCGCTGAAGTTGCGACGTTTTTGGACTCGCAAGCCAACGTTGGGCAGGAAAAACCAGAAGATCATTGCGCCCAGCAAGTACAATCCTGCCAGAACCGGGTAACTCGAGGTGTTGAACGCATCCCAGACTCGGGGTCCAAGCACGGTGCCGCCGAGCAGCAATCCGAAGAGGGTGGCAATCTCGAAGAATGCCATGATTCGACCTCGGTATTTAGAACCGTCGGTCAGGTCGGATAAATAACCCAGTGTGGCGGGGGCGGCAGCGCCAGCCGAGACGCCTTCGATCACTCGTATTAAGAATAAAACCAGCAAACTCGAGCTTGACGGATAGAGCAACAGTGCCACCGCGCCCAGAATTGGCGCGGCGACCAAAAAGATTTTACGCCCCACGCGATCTGAGAGCGCCCCAAAGACGGGTGCGAGCAGCAACTCTGCGATGTAGTATCCCGCCGCGACAAAAGCCACCTCAGCGCCTTCAGAGCCTAAAGATTTGAGGTATAAGCCCAAACTCGAGAGTGCCACGCCGCCAGCAAGCCGCAACAATGCCGTGCCAATCAAAACCGCAATGGCGGCACGAATCAATTCGGAACGTGGCATCGAATGGTTGAGCGGTTGATCGACTGGAGGATTCACACGTTTGAACATCCTAACCGTTCGGGCATGGTGTTGTAATACTTTCAATTCACAATTCGCTCGAGTTGCCATAAACCGTTAGGATGGAAGGCATCATGAAGCCCTCCCCTTCTCCATTTGAAACCGCCTTCGAACATGCCGCCATCGGCATGGTGGTGGTTGGCAGCGACGCCAACGCGCTCGAGGTCAATGCGGCGTTTGAGCAGCTTTCGGGTTTTTCAGACGATCAATGGCGTTCGCGTTCAATGGTTGACTTGGTGCATCAAGACGATGCGGCAAAACTTAAAGATTTGCTGCATCAAGGCGGAGTTTACGAATTGCGTTTGTTGCGCAACGACGGACGCTTGTTCTGGGCGCGGGTCACCGCCTCAAAAGCCGTGGAAGCGCAAAGCATTTTTACTTTCGAGGATATTTCAGATCGCAAACGTGCCCAAGACGAACTCGAGTATATTTTTTACTACGATGCCTTAACGGGTTTGCCAAACCAGACGATGCTCAAAAAGCACATCGAAACGGTCATCAACAACACCCGTCACAGGCTCGAGCCTTTATCGCTGGCGTTTATTGATTTGGATCGTTTCAAACTGGTCAACGACACCCTGGGGCATGACGCGGGCGATGCGCTGCTGGGGATTGTCACCAAACGCTTGAAAACCTGTTTGCGCAGCACGGATTTGCTGGCACGCATGGGCGGTGACGAATTCGGCATTCTGATGCTCGGCGACCGCGAATACGTGACCAAGGTAACCCGCAAGGTGCTCGAGAGTTTCAATCAACCGTTTTACTTAAATGGTCATGAGGTTTCGATCAGCGCTTGCATGGGCGTGGCGAACTTCCCAAGCGATGCCGAAACCACCACCGACCTGATCGCACGGGCTGATTTAGCCATGTTTCGCGCCAAAGAGACAGGACGTGGACGAGCCAGGTTTTTTGCCAGCGATTCGGACCATCACGAACTCGAGATTCTCGAATTTGAAGCCCAGCTCAGGCGGGCACTCGAGCGTGACGAATTTGAAGTCTTTTACCAACCGCAATTTCATTTGGGCGAGGAACGCCTGATCGGTTTTGAAGCCCTGGTGCGTTGGCATCACCCAGAACGTGGTTTGGTACTGCCAGACCGTTTTATTGGACTTGCCGAAGCCAGCGGGTTGATCGTGCCGCTCGGGGCGCTCGTGCTCGAAACCGCCTGCTTGCAAACCGCAAAATGGAACAAGGCAGGGCACGATTATAAAATTGCCGTGAACCTTTCGGCGGTGCAACTCGAGAACACCGATTTGGTCGTCAATGTCTCGAACATACTCGAGCGCACTGGTTTGGCACCCAAACACCTCGAACTCGAGGTCACAGAATCTCAAGTCATGTCCAGAGACACCACCCCAGAGAACATGATGTTTGAAATGCGTAAACTTGGCGTGCGTTTTTCAATTGACGATTTTGGCACTGGGTATTCCAATTTGGTGCGTTTGCAACGCCTGCCGCTGGACATGCTCAAAGTTGACCGTGCGTTTACTTCTGGCATTTCCGCCAACCGCAACGACGCCATACCCTTGGTGCAAACCATCATCGCCTTGGCGCACAACCTCGGTTTGGAAGTCCTCGCCGAAGGGGTCGAAACCCAGTATCAGCTCGAGAAACTGCACTTTCTGGGTTGCGATCAAGCCCAGGGTTATGTGTTCGCTCCGCCGTTGCCCGTTGGTGATGCAAGCGCTTTAATCGAAAAGCGCTAAATCTTGAACTGTTGGTCTACAACACCGATCCAAAAGCGTTGATGTGCTTTGCCACTTCTTCCGCACGGGTCATGATTGGCACATGCCCTGCGCCCAAAACAACCTCGAGTTTGGCATTGGGTAAAACCGTACTCAACCACTGCGCCGACTCGAGCGGCGAAATCGTATCCAGATCACCGTGAAGCAGCAACGTCGGCAACGTGATGTTTGCTAAACTGGGACGCAAATCAATAGCTCGAGCCATGCGGAACAACGCCAATGCCGCTTCTGGTGAAGCTCGAGTTAGAATTTGACGCCCCCAACGTTGAATGTGCTGACTGTCGGGTTCTGGCACACAAGCCTTGGCGAAAAAATCCAGTGCCGCCTCGTAATTGTTCTCGAGCGCGGTTAAAAAAGGGCTGTTGGGTTGTGGGGCGTTCCTAAAATCCATGCTGTTTGCCAGAACGAGCTTGGAAAACCGCTCGGGATAACGCAAAACCGCAGAAAGCGCCACGCCAGCGCCCGCCGACATGGCAGCCAAAACGCATTGCTTGATTTGGTAATGATCCAACACCCTGAAAACATCATCAATTAAAATCTCGAGCTGAATCGATTCGGTAGGAGCAACGCTTGCGCCCGTGCCGCGATGATCGTACGAAATCGTGCGCCAATCTTGACTGAGAATCGAGATGGTATCCGCCCAGTCTTCCCAACTGCCAATCCAACCACTCAGAAAAAGTATCGGTGGAGCATTCCTCGAGCCAAAAGAGGTGGTGTAGAGCTTGGTATCACCTAAAGCAATAAACATGGTTCTCCTTTTTAAATGATGTTGACATCGTACAACCTGGGGCATGACCTCACACGAGTCTCGGAATGAGACAGGCTTTCGATTCAACAAGAAATTACCAAGTATGCGAACTCGAGATTGAACCCACACGTATAGACCGTCTCTTGTCTGGCAGAGTAAACTGCGCTTTCAACACGGCTCGGGTTTTCTAAGGAGTTTTTATGACACAGACAGTTGCAGCACCCAAAGGCAGCGTTGGTGGCGACACCGGCATTAAAGCGGGCATGATCTGGTTTAACGGTGGACTTGTGCCGCAAGAACAGGCAACTGTTTCGGTTTTAACCCACGCGCTTCATTACGGCACCAGCGTTTTCGAGGGTGTACGGGCGTATGAAACGGATCGTGGCGCGGCGGTTTTTCGGCTGGGCGATCACACCCAAAGGCTTTTTGACAGCGCCCATATTTTAAGAATGCCCATTCCGTTCTCTCAGGAAGAAATCTCGAGCGCTCACCTTGAGGTGATTCGGGCGAACGCTTATAAATCATGTTATTTGCGTCCGCTCGTGTGGCGCGGCGGTCAAACGTTGGGTGTGAACCCATTGCCCTGCCCAGTGCTGGCAATGGTCGCGGGTTGGGAATGGGGCGCTTACCTGGGTGATGAAGCCATTCAAAAGGGCGCTCGACTCATGACCACTGCCTGGACACGCCTGCCAGCGGGCGCAATGCCAGGTAAAGCCAAAGCGGGCGGCAATTACGTCAACAGCGCTCTGGCACGCATGGACGCGGTTTCGGCAGGTTTTGACGAGGGTTTGCTGCTCGATCAGAACGGCTTTATTGCCGAGGGCACAGGTGAGAATTTCTTTTTCATCAACAAAAACACGGTGTATGCCATCTCCAAAAGCGTCAATTTAACAGGCATCACCCGCGACAGCGTGATTCAAATTTGCAAAGACATGGGTTTGGAAGTGGTTGAAACCATGGCAACTCGAGAAGAACTGTACTGCGCCAAAGAGGTCTTCATGACGGGTACCGCTGCCGAAGTCACACCGGTGAGCGAAATTGATTTCCGCAAAATCGGCAATGGCGTGGCGGGTAAAATCTCGCTCGAGATCAGAAAGCGTTATCTCGAGGCAACCAGTGGGCAAGCCAAAGGGTACGAGCATTGGTTGACTTACGCCAATTGAATTTTAAATCTCGAGATAGAAAAAGTGGTGAACGCCAATATCGCGTTCACCACTTTTGTTTGTGCCGCTCGAGCTTTCGGAGTTATCCAAAAAACAAGTTCCTTCGGTTCTAAATTTCGTTTCTCGAGAAAGCACTAAAGCTCCCTTCTCCTGATGTTGGGAGAAGCGACCCTGCCCGCTAGGTGCACGTTCAGGGTCAAGAAGGGTCGGGGATGAGGGTAGAACGCGCAATAGTTTCTACTCGAGTAAAGCTAAGCTCGAGCTTTAACGCCCGAACAGTCTCTCGTCAAACTTCCAGTCCAGACGGAAGTAAATACCTTGGTTGCTGCCAAAGAGATTTGTGCCTTTAAAGTTGTAACCGACCGTAAACAGCAGGTTTGTCAGGGGTTTAAGGCTGGCTTCTACACCAAAGGCGTATACAACAGCACCACTGGTCTGCCATGCGAGTTGAGCGTTTGCACCAACACCCAAGTAATCTGTCAAAAAGTAGGTGAAGCCTGCTCCAAGCTGCACAGTGAAGACGCTCGGCAAGCTCGAGTTGGCGAATTCGTAACGGTAGTTCAGGTTGCCTCTTAAGAACAGGACTTCGCTGGTTTCATAGCTGGCGACGAACAAGCCTTCGATGTAATCGCTTGCATCGGCGGCAGATCGGTAAATACCGAATTTACCAAAGTTATTGCCAATCAAGCTAAATTGATCGGCTCGGAGTGCCAGGGCAATCCCGAACTTGCCACCGTCGGCGTAAGTCTTGCCTGATGCCCAAGCCGCTGGGTCTTGGGCGTACTCGAGGTTCGGAAAGATCACAAAGTCAGGGCTGATTTGGGCGAGCACACCGACTTGGTAAACTTGCTTGACCGCGCCAGTGCCGCTCACGGACAAGCCCACACTGGCGTTGGCTTTGATTGTTTTATCGTCGTAACGTAAACCGATTGTGCCCCCGTACGAACTGTTGGCGCTGGTGGTTCCGAAAGTGGCTTGACCTCCGAGTTGGGCGCTGAAGTTGTTGCTTAACGGAATGTCGGTGTCAATGCCGACAGCGGCTTGACCGCTTTGAGCGTTCGCGGTGTCCAGACCGTAACTGGCGGTGATGTTGGTTTGTCCGAACGCGTCGGGGATCAGGGCATTGTTACCGGTGATGGTGCGGATCAATTCTTGGTTGGTGAACGTACCGCGCACGCCAAAATTCAGTTGTTGGCGGATGGTGTCGCCGTACGTCAGCGTGTCGCTAAAGCGCAAACTAAAGTTATCTGAGAGTGGAATCTCGAGTCCGACTTCGGTGCTCGAGTTGGTTTTGCCGATCAAGAATTGTTTGTGCAGCAACGTCAGTTTGATTGCGCCGAGTGGAATTTCTGCGCCCAGGGTGGCGAACATGTCAAAGTTATTGAGGGCTGGGTTGAGGGTGGCGTATGCGCCCAGTGACAGTGCCAGTCCGCTGCCGAAGTTGTTGCGGGCGTTCAGGCTGAAGGTGTTGTTCGCACCTGGGGTGGCGTTTTCATAAGTTTGGGTGTGGGTGATGTTAGCATTGACGCTAAAGCCGTTGGGGTCGCCGAGGCTGGCGGCAATATTGAGGTTGCGTCCTGCGGTGGCATTCAAGCCGTTGCGGGCTGGGTCTAAGTAACCGATTGCCAAGTCTTGGTATCGCACCCTAAAGTTAAAACCGCCGCCCGTGTAATTGATTTGAGCGCCAAGCCCAAGTGCGCCGCCGCTCGAGGTTCCTTCAAGCCCAAGGTCAAAACCGCCTGCGCTGTAACTTGCGCCGATACCGAATAAAAAGCCAGGATTCACAACGGCTGGTTTGAGCAAAATGGCTGTACCCGTGATGTTAAATGCGCCTGCATTTAAGCTTGCCTGCGCACCGAATTGCAGGTTTCGGTCTGCTTCAGAGCGGGCAAAGTCAATTTCGACAAATTGCGGGTTGCCGTTTGAATCAGTTGGGTTGAGGCTCTTGCGCAGTTCGATACGACCTGTTTTGTAATCTATCGTGTAATCAGCGTTGCGATCCAAGACTTTTTGGCTTAAACGCACGGTGCATGATGTTTGACCGTTTGATTTTGCCACCAATTTTCCTGCTTGATCAAACGTGCATGAAGTCCGATCATAAACGGCAATCACGATACGTTCACTGGATTCAAAGACCTGGGTTTTATACGGGGTGCTGGCGGCATCGCCCGTGTCGATCACGTAGTACAAACGTGTGCCGTCGCCTTGCAGCGAAAAGAATTTGTTGGCATTTGGTCGGTAGGTGGCAAAGGCATTTAAGTTGATGCTGCCGCTACGGTATTGTCCTTGCAAGCCGTTAAAGTTCGGGCTGTAATTGGTCAGAATGCCCGTAAAACCCGGGGTCATTTGACCGTATAGCAGGTACGAATTGCCGCTCTCGAGTTTTAAGTAAAAGCTGTCACTCGAGCGCACGTCGCTGCCACCGGTGCTGCTGTCGCCCAAGAGTGGGAATCGGGTGGTGTCGTAAGGGTTGGCTGGCGGCAAGAGGTTGCCGCCAAAACTAAAACCCGAATTTGCTTCGGCTGGGTCTTTGACGCCGTTTTCGTTGGTGTCAACGTAATCTTTGACTTGCAGGTTGATGGCGGCGGTCAGGGTCACACCGGTCGCAATTTCACCTCGAGCGAAGGCGCGTAAACCGCCTGAGATGCTGAACTCACCGCTTGGGATGTCAAGGTCGCCTTGAGCACCGATGTTACCGACGAGCAAGAACGGGCGTACAGGGGCTTGGGTGTCGGTGGTGCTTGGGATTAACGGGTCGCGGCTGGCGACGCTGAGTTCTGAGACTTTAAAGTTGCGGCTTGAGCTGATCGTGCCGTTGGAGTTGGTCACTCGAGCTTCGATTTTGACTTCGGTGATTGGGTTGTTGTTGCCTGGTTGTTGTGAGAGTCCTGAAAGTTGCACGCGTCCGACACCGCCCACCAGTCGGACCTGATAGCCCGAAATGCGAGGTTCGGCATCTGGCGTGATCGGGTCAACATTCAACTCGAGGGTGGCGTAACTGTCGCTGGCGGCTAAACCGTTGGCATCAAAAGCTTCGACCAAGACGATGGCGCTAATGCCATTGTCGGTTTGTGGGTTGATGACGCTGACTTTTAAGACTGTGGCTTCGCCGCCAATTGGGCGGTTGTTGACGCTACTGGGCGTTCCAGCCAGTGGGATGGCTGCATTTAAAGCTGGCAGCAACGTGGCTGGGTCGCCTTGCAGTACACGAACCACGCATTCGCCGCAGGTTTTGCCGATGGCGCTGCTGGGGTCAAGCGCGGTCACACCGACGCCTGGTTTGCCTGGCGACAGCAACAGGACTCCAACGCGGTCTGTTGGCATGACCAGTGCACCCGTATGGCTCAAGCGGTAGGTCAGACCGTAAACGCTGCTGACTTGCGCAAGGCTCATTAAAACGTTCGATTTGCGGTTTTGCTTTGCCAGCATGGTTTGGAAGACTTTGGCTGAAATCACCCAGAACAAGCGGTCACCAGAAACATAGGGATCGGCAAATGGCGTTCCAGCATCGCTGGCGTACTGGGTCACATCAAAGGTTGGGTTATTCAGCAATCGGCTCGAGCCTTTGATGTAGGTCGCGTTGGCTGGAATCCGGTCTGACAAGATCACGCTGCTGTTGCCACCGAGCACTTGATCGACCTTGCCGAGCACCACGACTTGGCTTTCACGGGTTTGGGTGGGTAGCGGAGCGCGGGCAATATCAAGTTTAGCGGTGTCGGCAATGTTGCAGTTTGGCTCTAAGCTGGCGCGAATGACCGCGTTGCTGACTGAACGAATGGCTTTGACGCCGATGCTCGAGGTCAGTGGTTGTCCAGCTTGGACACTGCCCGCCGAGGTCAACGAACCCGTGACCACTTGCAAGCTCTCTGGCAGGGTAAAGCTCAGGCTGGTTGGAATGGCGTATGGGAATTCGGTGCTGACGGTGGCGCTAACGTCGGCGCTTTGACCGACGGTCAAGTTCAAGCTTTGCGGGTTCAAACTCAGGCTCAGTTGCACCGCAAACTCGAGGTTGACGCTAGCGAGTTGATCGCTGCGCACGGCAATGGTGACAGGCGTGCTGCTCGAGCCTGGTTGGGCATCTGGCAGAACGGTGTAGTTGCCTGCCTCGAGTTGCAGGCTGGCTGGCGTTTGGTAATGTGTGCCGTTAATCGTGAAGCCCGCGCCAACAATTGGGGTGCTGGTGGCGCAACTCAGGGCGCTGGCGGTCACGTTCAGTTGACCTTTGGTTGGTGGTGGCGGAACGGGTTTGAGCACCTCGAGGCTGGCTTGGGCGCTGTTGTTCACCAGGGTTGTTTCGGTTTCATTACCTTTGACGGTGGCAGTGTTAACAATTTTGCCCGCGAGTGTCGCTTTGGCGGTCACGGTGATGGTGACGCTTGCACCAACTGGCAGGGTACCAATGTTGGCGGTCACAATGCCATTGCTGACGCTGACCGTGCCTTGGCTGGCTGTTGCCTTGACATACTCGAGTCCGGCTGGCAGGTCATCGCTGACGCTGACGCCCGTGGCGGCGCTTGGACCATTGCTGGTGGCGGTGATCGTGTACAAGACTGTGTCACCAATGTTGACTTGGCTCTGGTTAACGCTCTTAGTGATCGCCAGGTCAATGATTGGGTTGACTCGCACTTTGGCATTGGCAGTTTGGGTCGTGCCATTCCATTTGATGGTTGCCACGTTCTCGAGTTCGCCAAGCGCGTTGTTTGAGGTGGTGGTCACCACTGTAAATGCACGGCTTTGACCAGGCTCGAGGCTGAAGGTTTCAAACAGGTTTTCGCCGTTCAAACCGGCTGGCAGCACGTCGGAAAGTTGAATGTTGCTGGCGCGGGTTGCGCCCGT
>JANMUC010000795.1:0-21635 GCA_031391225.1 Deinococcales bacterium | reverse complement strand
GGCAAAGTGCTGGTCTTTGGTGAAGTCCGCGAGAAGGACGGTGGCGCGTTCGCTGCCGACATGCGTGGTCGTTTGAAGGATTTCACCAACGGTTTGTACAAAAAAGATGGCACGGTTGCCAATGTTGCCACCGAAATCGAAGGGTTCTTGTTTAAAGGTCGTGATGCCGAACGTCATTACAACGAAACAGGTTCGTTCGAGTACGCCTCCGAGGGTGGTTATTACAGCAGCTTGCCAGGTGATGAGTT
The DNA here is from genome assembly GCA_031391225.1 of Deinococcales bacterium. GTDB lineage: Bacteria > Deinococcota > Deinococci > Deinococcales > JAAFIG01 > JANXTZ01. The sequence goes on along the minus strand of JANMUC010000795.1, from coordinate 21,387 downwards.
GCGCCTTTTCATTGATGCGGCTGCGGAAGTGCAACGTGCGATGGGTTTCGAGAACGAAAAAGATCACCCAGAGGTTGCCCCAAGCCAATTCGAGATGAACTTCTCGTATGCCGAAGCCACGGTTGCCGCCGACCAAGTGCAATTGTACAAGCTCCTTTCGCGTCAGGTTGCCGCTAAAATGGGCATGAGCGCCAGCTTTTTGCCCAAGCCAGTTACGGGCGTCAATGGCAGCGGTATGCACACCAACATGAGTTTGTCCAAGAAGGGCAAGAACTTGATGTACGACGCCAAAGGGCGCGAAGGCTTGTCAGATTTCGGTTGGGATTTCATCAACCGCATCCTGACCAACGCGCTTGACGTGTGTTTGATTCTCAACTCGAGCGTCAATTCTTACCGCCGTCTCGACCCGCACTTTGAAGCGCCAAATCAGATTAAAGCCAGTGCCGTTGACCGTGGCAGCATGGTTCGTGTGCCAATTGGTAACGAAAAGAGCGCCCGTGTCGAAGTGCGCTCCGTTGCGCCAGATGCCAACCCGTACTTGACGTTTTTTAGCTTGTTCAACGCTGGGCTTAACGGTCCGCTCGATGAGCGCAAAGCCACCAGCAAGAGCCGTTACCTGCCAAGCAACATTTACGATGCCATCGCAAGCTTCGAGAAGAGCAAGTACATTGGTGGTTTGCTGACTCCCGATGTGCAATCCAAATTTGCCGAACTGAAATTGATGCAAGCAGACCGCTGCGCAAAATCACTCGGTGCAATCATCAAAATTCCTGAGATTCAATACCATCACGAAGTCACCAACCAATTGCTCTGGTCTAAGTTCTAAACCTCGAGCATGACACGAAAAACGCCGAGACAACATCTCGGTGTTTTTCGTTTTAAAGCCGTTCCCATGTCTTCTCGCCAATGTGCAGATAAAAGGTTTGGGAAGTAATATTTCCGCCGCTCGAGATATGAATAAAGCGCCCTTCTCTCGGTGTTGAGAGAAGCGGTTTCGCCCGAAGCGACCCAGCCCGTCAGGTGCATCTTTAGGGTCAAGACAGGTGCGTTTTGAAACCAAGAAGGGACCCTGCCCGCCAGGTGCACGTTCAGGGTCAAGAAGCGTCGGGGATGAGAGTAGACAAAGTAATCACTGGTTTTTGTGTCTGTGAAATAAAAAAATCAAATTGAAATCCGTACTCTGTGCATTCGGCGTAGTCCAAAACCCAATCAATAAGCAACCAAGCTGACGGAATTAAGCCCCAAAACGGGTATAAACTAGTCTATGTCACGCACCAAAAGCCAAAACCAACCACGTCAACTCGAGACTCCACATTCTCTCGAGCATGGTGCGCATGGCTTGCCCTATGACCCGCACGATGCGTTTGAAGGCGTTAGCCCACCAAGCAAGGGCTTGAATCTGAACGCGCCAATGGTTTTGGTCTTAAACGCCAGCTTTGAGCCATTGCATGTCTGCTCGATCAAACGGGCGATCACACTCTTGATGCACGAAATTGCGGAGCGCGTCGAGGACGGCACGCAATTGCTGCATTCGCCAAGCACCAGCATGAGTGTTCCGAGCGTGATTCGCTTAAGGCGTTACGTCAAACGTCCACCCCGTTATCACATTGCGTTTAACCGCCGGAATGTTTTTCGGCGCGACAACCACACCTGCCAGTTTTGCGGCAAGGTGGGCGGCGACTTAACGCTTGACCATATTGTGCCGCGTTCGAGGGGCGGCAAGAACTCGTGGGAGAACATTGTGACCGCTTGCCGTGAATGCAACAGCAAGAAACGTGACCGCACGCCATTTGAAGCCAAAATGAAATTGACCCGCGAGCCTTACGCGCCCAAATTTGTCTTCTCGAGCGCGTACGGGCAAGCTCCGAAACTTGATCCAATCTGGGAAAAGTACCTCGGGTGAATACCTTGTAGGGGCAAGGCACGCCTTCATTGACTCCGACTTAATCATACAAGCCGCCAAACACCTACTTTCGTCTGGGCAGCCGTGATGCCACCCTCATCCGGCTCGTTCCTCGCCACCTTCTCCCGCCGTGCGCGAGAAGGACAAGAACCTCAAGCCACACGTATAGAAGAATAAAACTCCCTTCTCCTGATGTTGGGAGAAGGGTTGGGGATGAGGGTAGGCGGGCAATCGCTGATTTTTGTGTCTGACAAGGAAAAACGATTAAGTCGGAGTGTATGGGCACGCCTTGCCCTTCTTCCATGCCCCCAATATGGGGAGGATTGCGGAGGGGGAGATTCGCGTAGACTGTAGGGCGTGTCTCAGCCCGAACCTCAAAAATTGCGATTGAAGCTGCCAGCTCGAGTTTCCCGTGTGCCAAGCATGACATTTACCTTGGCGCTGGTGGTCACGGCACTGGCGCTTGCGCCTACTTTGTTAATGGCATTGTTTTACCTGCCTAGCGTTGGCAAAGTCGTGGATGAGGTCGTGATTATTTGGTTGGTTTTGGTGACTTTGCTGTGGTCTTTGACCAGTTTTATCATTGCAAGGTTGTTGCTTAAACCCATCAATGATTTACGTGATGAAGTGGTGCAATTGGCGCAAAGTAAGCAACGCCTCAACGAAATTCAACTTGAGCGCATCGAAAATCAACCGCCAGAGGTTCGCACCCTTCGGGCGGCGTTCAGCAGTTTGTTGGATGCCTTGCGGCTTGAGCAGGGCAAGCGCGGGGCGTTCATGGCAACCTTGGTGCATGACCTGAAAACCCCGATCATTGCGGGCAATCATGTGCTCGAGGTGATTAAATCCAATGACAATCTTTCCAAAGTCGAACGCGTGCAGTTGGTCTCGAGCTTGCGTGCCGAGAACGAGGCGTTGCTGGCATTGGTGCAAAAAATGGTGGACGCGCACCGTTTTGAACGCGAGGATGTGCAGTTAAACCTTGAGCCTACCGATTTAAGAATGCTTGCTGATGGTTTGGTGGCGCGTTTTGCCGCTCGAGCCAGTGAACATCAGATCGAACTCGAGGCGGTAGGGGAGGGGAAAGCGCTGACTTCCAAACCCGAACTCGAGCGGGCGGTTTCTAACCTTTTGGACAACGCGATTCGCTACGCCAAGCATAAAGTCAGTTTGCTGGTTGAAGGCGCAAGTTTGACCGTGATTGACGATGGCACGGGCTTACCGACCAGTCTCGAGGAACTGGCGTTGCCGTTCAATACCCAGCATGTCGAACTGGCGGGTCAGCAGTACACCTCTGGCACTGGCGGTTTGGGTTTATTTATTGCCCAACGAATTGCCATCGCTCATGGTGGCAACCTCGAGAGTCTGCCAAGTTGGAGCGGGACGCAATTGCGAATTTCTTTACAGGCGGTGCATTAATGCCCAGAATTTTGATTGCCGATGACCACCCGTTGTTTCGGGTTGGTTTAAGTTACACCCTGAAAAACTTGGGTTTTAACGTGGTTGCCGAGGCTTTTGACGGTCAGGACGCGGTTGAAAAATGCCTTTCAATGCGTCCCGAAGCGGCGCTGCTTGATGTCAAAATGCCGCGCCTGGATGGGCTTGAAGCTTGTAAGCAAATCTCGAGTCAGATTCCAAGTTTGAGAATTATCATGTTGACCACGTTCTCCGAACCCGCCTTGGTCGAGGCGGCGCGAAGTGCTGGTGCGGCAGGGTTTGTCAGCAAAGAAACCGAAGCCAGCGAATTGGCGCGGCTTATTAACAAAATGCTTGACCAACCCAATTTCAGACACTTTCCGGTGGTGCACCTTCCCAAACTCACTGCCCGAGAACTCGAGGTGTTAAAGCATCTGGTGACGGGTTTACAAAATAAAGAAATTGCCCGGGCGCTTGGCGTCAGTCCCGAAACCATCAAAGACCATCTCGAGCGTTTATACCAAAAACTCGAGGTGCAAGATCGAATGGGAGCGGTCAGCCGTGCTCGAGCCTTGGGCTTGGCTTGAAAAGATTGATTTGTTGAACTGAGTGTATTTTTGACCCAGTCTTGTTGATTGCTTGGGCTACAATTTATTTTGGAATGTTGACGGTCTTCTTTTGAAAATTGGTTTGCAAGGCAGATTGCTCGTTTCCATTTGAGATTAAAAGTTACTCATGAACAAACAACTCAATAATCAAGAAATCCAAATCCTGCTCGAGAATCCCGAATATGCTGGGCATCCTCTGCTCGAAGCATTGCAAGAATTGCATACTGCGTATCAAGATCAACTTCAAAAAATTGAACGCATCGCCCGTATCAGTGACAAAGTCCAACTGAGTTCAAAACTCGAGACTGCCAGTGTGATCGAACGCTTTGAAAAAAGCATTAAAAAACTCGAGCGTATCGCCAAAATTTCGGATCGTTACCAAAGCATTTTGCAAGAATTAAACACCGAATTGCAACACGCCAGCACCCACGACCACCTGACCAAAGTGGGCAATCGGCAATTTATGACCTGGCATTTGAACGCCGCGATGGAACGCCCAGAACCATTCTCGGTAATTCTGCTCGACATTGACCATTTTAAGAATGTGAACGATATTTTCGGTCACGGTGGCGGCGATGCAACACTGATTGCCATTGCCCAAAGCGTCCTCTCGAGCATCCGCGAAGGTGATGTCATGGCACGGTGGGGCGGCGAAGAATTCTTAATTTTGCTGCCAGGAGCGCCACTCGAGGTTGCGATGTTAAGCGCCGAACGATTGCGGGTAAACCTGGAAAAACTGAGCATCAAATACGTTGATTCTGAAATTAAGATCACAGGAAGTTTTGGCGTGTGCGAACACGACCCAAACGAAGTTTTGCGTCAAACCATTTCTCGAGCCGACAGAGCCTTGTATATCGCAAAGCAACAAGGGCGAAATTGTTGTGTCAGAGCAAGTGAGCTGCCCGCCCTAAATGATACGCAACCATAAATTTCTGAGTTTTGCGCTGCCAAGCTCGAGCCGTAAAAACCAAGGTGGCAATAAACGGCGCAACTCGAGCTGCATTGTTAAAGGCTTCTCGAGAAACCAACTCTTGCCAGGGCATGAAAAAAGCTTCGATCAATTCGGTTTGAATGACTCGAGCTGGGTAGATGTTCAAGTGTTTGCGATTTAAAAACTCGAGAAACCGTCCAAGGTCTAAAAGTGGTGAACTGATGGCGGTTTCGCTCCAATCAATCAATTTGGGATTGCCATGTTCGACCAGCACGTTGTTGGCGTGAAAATCACCATGAACCAAAGTGTTTGGAAGATTTGAAGCTTCAAAGACCTCGACTGCTGGCGCAATTTTGGGTGCGAGGTTTTGAATTTGCTTGATTTGCTCGAGATTTAAGCCAAGCACCTCGAGTTGTGCCGTATCAGAAATCAGTGTGCGGCATGACTCGAGCAATGCGGGAAGATCGAGAATAGGAACGCCTGCCTCTTTGAGTGCGGGTAAGAAATCCAAACTCGAGCGTTGCAGTTTTGCCAATGTCCTGACGCTCTCAAACCAGATTTCTGTGTTGTGCTCGAGACTCAAATTGACAGCCTCGAGTTTGCGCGTGACCACCACGCCCAAATCGTTGTTAAAACCCAAAACTTCAGGCGTTAAACCTGGCGCGAATCTGGACAAAAGTTTACCAACCCGAGCCTCGAGTTGTGCTGATTGTGGTGAGATTTTCACGAATATCTCGAGGTGTTCTGTGCGCCCCTCAAGCCATGTGCTGACCTCCGATTCTTGCAGGGAGGTTAATGGCTCAATCAAGTCTAAATGCAAACCATGCTGAATCCAAAACTCGAGTTGCGCTTGATTTCGCATTTTAACCTTCCGTATGCTTCGCTGCAATTTGTGTGTACGACACCACACACTGACACCCAAAACGGTCTGAATGCCCCTACTCAATTTGCGCCGCTCGAGCCTAGACTAGCTTATGGCATTTCATGATTTGCAATCTTTTATCCGGCTGCTCGAATCTCGAGGGCAACTTGTGCGCGTTTCCGAACCTGTCAGTCATGACCTCGAGATTACCGAAATTGCAGATCGGCTGGTCAAAGTCGGCGGTCCTGCGGTCTTGTTTGAAAATGTGATTGGTAAGGATTTTCCTGTTGTCATCGGTTTAATGGGAACTCGAGAACGCATGGCTTGGGCGCTTGGCGTTGATGACCTCGAGCAACCCGCAAACCGTATTCGGAAGTTACTTGATATTAAATTGGGCGGCGGTATTCTGGGTTTGCTCTCTAACTTGCCAAAACTAAAGGAATTGCGAAACCTGCCACCCAAACGCGTCAAAACTGCGCCCGTGCAAGAAATTATTTGGCGCGGCGACGAAGTAGACCTTGATAAAATCCCTGTTTTAAAATGCTGGGTGCAAGACGGTGGACCTTTCGTCACGCTGCCACTGGTGATTACCAACGACCCCGAAACGGGCGAGTTCAATATGGGCATGTACCGAATGCAGGTCTTTAACAAGAACACCACCGGAATGCACTGGCAACGCCATAAAACTGGTGCGAAACACCTTGAGAAAGCCAAGAAATTAAACAAAATGCTCGAGGTTGCCGTGGTGCTCGGTGGCGATCCAGCTTTGATTTATGCGGCAACCGCTCCAATTCCGCCCGTTCCAGGCATCAATGAGTACAGCCTGACGGGTTTTCTGCGTGGTCAATCCCAAGAGGTTGTCAAAGGCATCACCGTCAATCTTGAAGTGCCAGCCAACGCCGAATTTGTGCTCGAGGGATACGTTGACCCGAACGAACCTTGGGGGCTCGAAGGTCCATTTGGCGATCACACAGGGTTTTACACGCTCGAGGATTATTATCCTAAGTTTCATGTTACGGCTGTCACCATGCGCAAAAACGCGGTGTATCCAGCAACGATTGTGGGGCGTCCACCGATGGAAGACGCGTACCTGATCGAAGCCACCGAACGAATTTTTCTCGTGCCAGCGCAATTGATTCTGCCCGAAATTCTTGATTACCACCTGCCACCCTGCGGCATCGCGCACAATTTGGTGAACGTGGTCATTAAAAAATCCTACCCGGGTCACGGCTTTAAGGTTGCCAACGGCATGTTCGGACTTGGTCAAGCGATGTTCTCCAAAGTGATTGTGGTGTCGGATGACTCGAGCATCAAACCTCAAAACAACTTTGAATTCTGGGCTGGGGTTTTAAGTCATTGTGTGCCAGGACGCGATACCGTCTTCACCAAAGGACCGGTGGACGTGCTCGATCACAGCTCAGCCGCTTGGAGTTACGGCAGCAAACTGATTATTGACGGCACAAGAAAATGGACTGAAGAGGGCGGCGAACTCGAATGGACTGCCGCCCCACCTCGAGCCGAATCCGAACTGCCAAAATTTGATGGGATTCTCGAGCAAGCGCAACCAGGTGGCGGCATGTGGTTTGTGGCGCTTGAGAAAACCAAGCCTTTTGAAGGTTTGAGTCTGGCTGAAAAACTGGTCAAAACCACTGCCTCGAGCGGTATTCGGTTGATTTGCATTGTTGACGATCAAACCGAAGTGACCGATCACGAAGACGTGTTTTGGACGGTTCTGAACAACATTGACCCCGCTCGAGATTGCCGAATTTTGGACGGTGTGAACGGGAAGATACTGGTGATGGACGGAACTCGGAAAATCGCTGAAGAAGGCTTTACCAGGAATTGGCCCGACAAAATCACCATGCCCGACGAAATTGTGGCGCTGGTGGATGCGAAATGGGAAAAGTACGGGCTGGGCAAGAAATTAAAATCACCGACGGGTGGACGTGGGGCAAAAAATAAAATCTCGAGATGAATAAATGATCGGTGCTATAATATGCACATGACATTGCACTTGCCAAATCATCTTGAGCAACGTTTGAAAGCCATTTCTGCGGCGGAAGGTAAAACCGAGCAGGAAATGCTCGAGGAAATATTGTTGCAAGCATTGGGTCAAAAAACCAAAAAACAGAAAGTGCGGCAATCCTGGACAGGCATTGCTGCTTCTGGAATTGGTGATCTATCAGAACGCATTGATGAACTGTTATTTGCAGAAAGCCCGCTCAGGCGTTCTTGATGATTCTTTGCGATACAGGAGCACTCGTTGCCATGATTGACCGCTCAGATAAGCACCACGATGCGGTCAAAGCTTTTGAATCTGAGGATTTACGTGTACCCACCACCGTTTTGTGCGAAGTAGATTATTTTCTAACCAAATACCTTGTTGACAACGCTGCAAAATTATTCCTTGAAGCCGTTACTGAAAACAACGAATTGCTAGTGTTTGACGAAACAGATTTAATCCGAGTGAATCAAATTCGTCGAGAATATAATGATTTACCTCTTGGTTTTGTTGATGCCAGTTTGGTTGCTTTGGCTGAACGTTACCGAATCCGACAGATTCTAACAATAGATCGAAACCATTTCTTGGCGGTCAAACCATTGCATTTAGGCTATTTCGATTTACTTCCTTGACGAACCTGAACTCGAGATTCAAATAAAACTTACGCCACTTGTATTCCATTTTCAAAATGAAAATGCGTTTGAGATGCAGAAGTAAACCTACCAATAAAATCTGCCGTTTTTTGCTCGGGTTTTTTGGGATTAAAAAACTGATTTTGTATTGCCCAGTCGTATGCCAGTTCATTCATTGGGAATTGTGTTAATAGTCCTGAAAGCTCGTATTTTGAAATCGTTTTGAGCGCTTCATCAAAGGAGTCAAAGCAACCCACTGCCATTTTTGAACCTTCACCCATAAACACCCAAATTTCTCCATTCGTCATGTTCACCATAGTCCCTATAATCTCAACTCGAGAATCCCATCACAACGGGGTACTTGGATGCGTCTGATCAACATAAATCACTGCATCAAAATCCTGCCCAATCCTCGAGTCGTAACTGATCCAATTTGGCGGCGGGGTTTTGAAGGGCGGTAGGTTTTGCGGCACAAGGTACAGCCTGTGTGGTCCTTGCAACCATTTTGCGCCGCTCGAGCTGTCATCTCGAGTATCCGTTCCCAGAATAAACATGGGAATGCCCGTTGCGTGAAACACGGTTTCGTAACTGTTTGCTACAGGTAATGGAACGCGGTTGATGCTGGGATTGGCTGCGAGTCCAAGCACGGCGGCGGCAAGGGTGCGGGTTGGGTCGCTCGAGTCGAGCAGTTGCGCGTAAAAGTCACCCGTGTAAAACGAGAAACCAAAGACTTTGTAACTCGAGCCAAAACGCTCTCTTAAACTTGCGCCCATTGGTTTCCAACCCAAGGACATGTTCGGGTTGAAGGTCACGTGTCCGTTGTGCGCCCAGAGTACGAGTTTGGCGTTTGCGCCAGAGTTCTTGGCAAGCCATGCCACGTTTTGGGTCATGAATTCGTCGCGCATGACCACAGCGCCGAATAAATCTCCAGTGATGTACCGTGCTCGGTAATAGGCGTTGGTTTGCTCGAGGGTGCGCTGCATTTGTAAGGCTTGATTAAACTCGAGCGACCCTAGTTTTGGCTCGAGCATTTTGCGACGGTTGGTTAGTATTTTTTTGACGGTTGCAATGTTGTTCTCGCAAGTTTGAGCGCCTTGAAGTCCCGCGCTGGTGTAACGCGAAGCTGCCAGAATGTTGTTCAGCGAAAATCGAATGCAGCCCAGCAAATCATCCACCCGTTTCACTTGATCTGAGGCTACTCGCTCGAGGTAATCGGTCAACCAATCCACGGCTGGAACGGGTTCTTGCATGTCAAAACCGGTGAATTGCACTTTGACGGCGGTATCTTCCCTGGCGTTGTACACCCGCATCCATTCGATCAGGTCAAGCACTTCGGTCACCCGCCATGGCCACATCACTCGAGCGTATTTGTTCAGTAAATCTCGAGCGTTGCCACTGCTCGAGCGAAGCGAGGCATTAGGTTCGGTACTGCTCCCCATGACATAACGGTTAATCTCGAATGAGCTTGCCCAACTGCCTTCAATGGCAAAGACCGTAAAATCTTGTTTTTTCACCAGATACTCGAGCATTCGGTGTTTGAGTTTAAAAAATTCGCTCGTGCCGTGGGTGGCTTCACCGAGCGCCAAGATTTTTGCGTCGCCAACTAAATCTTTGACTGGCTCGAGATCGTCCAAGCCAGATTCGGCAGTTAGGCTTGTAATCGGAATGGCGTTGGCTTTGACCCAATCTCTCGCCTCGAGTTGCGTGCTCGAGAGTTCGGATTGTGCAATGACCGTCACAAAACCCAGGGTGAGCAGGACTGCCGCGATTAATCGTTTTTGCATGTTGTCTCCATTGTCTTGTCTTTCATGTTACGCGGTTTAATGCTGTTTCGTTCCTAGCATCTTGCGCTCGAGATGCTCTTTGCAACAATCAACACCGACACTTTTTTGACTCGAGCGGCACAAACCCAAACTGCTAAACTAAAACATGACTCAACGAATTTTGTCCAAACGGTCTGAAGTCAATCCCGAATTCACCTGGGATGCCAGCAGTATTTTCGCCACCCACGCCGATTGGGACGTGGCTTTAAACGCGTTTAAAGCCGATATTCCCAGTCTCTCGAGTTTTGCGGGGCGGCTTGGAGATTCTGGTGCGGTGCTACTCGAGTTTTTAAATTTGCTGAATAGTTTGCGGGCGCGTTTGCGAAAATTGAGTGTTTACGCCAGTTTGTTTCGATCTGTCGATAGCGACGACAATGCCGCGAACATCATGTCAGGACAAGCCTCGAGCGTGGCGGCTAGTTTTGCTTCAATGGTTGCATTTGGTCAACCTGAAATCCTGGCACTGGGTCAAAGCAAACTCGAGCAATTCATGGTTCAAGAATCCAAACTCGAGCTTTACCAGCATTCTTTTGAAATCCTCGAGAAGTCGCGTTCGCACGTGCGCTCGAGCGAGGTTGAAAAGCTGCTCGGCGCGGTATCCGACCCCTTCTCTCAGGCGGCACAAACGCATGGTGTGATGGTCAATGCTGATCTGAAGTTTAATCCCGCCATCGACTCGAGCGGTGCGGGTTTTGAGGTGGCGCAATCCACCTTGCGCAACCTGGTCGCCAGCCCAGATCGAACATTACGAATCAATGCTTGGGAATCGTACTCCGACGGGCATCTGGCATTTAAAAATACGATGGCAAGCGCCTTTAGTGCCGGCATCAAACAAGATGTGTTTCGTGCTAAAGCCAGAAATTACAACTCGAGTCTGGACGCGGCATTAACCCCAGAGCACATTCCGCTCGAGGTGTTTCACAACTTGGTCAGCACGTTTAAAACCTATATTCCAATGTGGCATAAATACTGGGATTTAAGGCGTCAGTGGCTGAAACTCGAGAAACTTTCCGAAGCCGATATTTTTGCGCCGCTCTCGAGCGCTCCGCCCGTTGTGCCTTATGCCCAGTCCTGCGAATGGGTGCTCAAAGGTATGAAACCGTTGGGGCAGGAATACCACGACATCATGAAACGCGGTTTGCTCGAGCAGCGTTGGGTGGACGTGTACCCGAACAAGGGCAAGCGTCTTGGCGCGTTCAGCACTGGTGGACAGGGAATGCACCCGTTTATTTTTATGAGTTATCATGACAGTTTGTTTGAACTTTCCACGCTTGCGCATGAGCTTGGGCATTCGATGCACTCGTATTTCACCTGGCAAAACCAGCCGCCGATTTACGCCAATTACACGCTGTTTGTTGCTGAGGTTGCCAGCAATTTTAATCAGGCTTTGGTGCGCGATCATTTGTTCAAAACCAATTCCGACCCAGAATTTCAAATCGCGCTGCTCGAGGAAGCTTTTGCCAATTTTCACCGTTACTTTTTTGTCATGCCGACCCTGGCGCGTTTTGAACTCGAGGTGCATGAACGTGTTGAACGAGGCGAAACCCTGACGGCGGATGCTTTGATCGAGTTGTGTGCAAATTTATTCCGAGAAGGTTACGGCGATGCCGTCGAATTTGACCGTGAACGCATCGGCAGCACTTGGATGAAATTCTCATCGCATTTGTACTCCAATTTTTACGTTTATCAGTACGCTACGGGCATCGCTGGCGCTCATGCGCTAACGAAGGGCATCATTGACGGCAAACAAGGCGCAAGCGAAAATTATTTGAAATTCCTGAAAGCAGGTTCGAGTGTTTACCCGCTCGAGGCACTGAAAATCGCGGGCGTGGATTTAAGCAAACCCGACTCGGTGATCGAAACGTTTGAGGTTTTAAAAGGGTACGTGGACAGGCTCGAGAAGTTACTCGAGGCTCGATCATGAGCGCCGCACAACGCAAGCAAAAACTCGAGACGCAAATTGTTAAAAATATTAAACTCGAGTATTTGCTGTCCCTACCAAAAGGGTACCGCACCAGCAAAGAACAATTTCCGTTAATGCTCTTTTTGCATGGCAGTGGTGAACGTGGCAGCGACCTCGAGAAAATCAAATTGCACGGACTGCCAAAAGTGCTCGAGGCTGGACTCGAGTTGCCCTGCATTGTGGTCAGCCCGCAATGCCCAGGTGACTTGTGGTGGGATACCGAAGCGCTGACAGTTTTGCTTGACCAGCTCGAGGAAACCTTGCGTGTAGACCCCGACCGAATTTATGTCACGGGTTTAAGCATGGGTGGTTTTGCCACCTGGGAACTTGCCACGCGACACCCCAAGCGTTTTGCCGCCATCGTGCCAATTTGCGGTGGTGGCGAACCGTTTTTCGCAAGTGAAATCACACACTTGCCTGTTTGGGTTTTTCACGGGGCTAAAGACGATGTGGTGCCGCTCGAGTACAGCGAAAGAATGGTCAAGGCGCTAAAAAAGTACGGGAATAAACGCGTGAAATTCAAAATTTACAAACATGCGAAACATGATTCTTGGACTAAAACGTATGCAAACCCGAAAGTGTTTGCTTGGATGCTCGAGCAAAAGCGAAAGTAAATCTCGAGTTTGGATTCAATCCTGCTCGATCAAAATAGTTTAAACCTCGAGCATTGAAACGTGTCCTAGCCGATAGCGTGATCATTTGAACCTCAAGATTTGAGACTTAGGTTACAATAACCTTGGAGGCAACAATGAAAACACTGAAACGAATTGATGTTGGTTCGGCAGCAATCATGTACGGTATGGTTCTGGCAGCTCTGGGTTTGATCGCTGGGTTGTTTGTAGCACTCTTTAGCGGCATGATGAGTGGTCTTAGCTCAAACAGTGCAGCATTTGGCGCTGGTTTGGGTGTAATCAGCATTATTGTTTTCCCAATTCTTTATGGCATTCTTGGAATGATTGGTGGCGCAATTGGCGCACTGCTTTACAATTTATTTGCTGGTATGGTGGGTGGCGTAAAAATTGAAATTGAATAACATGCTTGAACACCAATCTCGAGCCACAAGTTTGTGACTCGAGATTTTACTTTTTTAAATTCAATCGTCGTGTGGTGAAGGTTCTCGAGGGTCACAGTAATCAAGCTCGGAGGGTTTAAAATTCCCTTTGACAATCTCGAGTTTGAATTCTTCACCGACCAGCACGCCTTCTGCCGCCGCTTCAAATGCAAATTGTTGTGACGTTCCAAGGCGTTCGCCCGCTATCGTCACTGGGCGTTTCGCCACGTAAATCGGTGCCCACGGCGTGCAAAAGTAATGCCCAACGCGTCCTCCGTTTGGATACTTGGCGTAATCAACATCGCCGCGTTTTCGGGCGTTTTCAATCTCGAGCCAGATTTCCAAAGTTTTTTGTGGGTTCGGGTTGTACTGCCACATTTCTTTCATGACCCTCAAGGCTCGAGCGTCTTTTCTCAGAGATTTGACGGCGTTTCGGTCGGTCATCACCCACATGTCAAAACCAGGCTGGTTGGGCAGGGCTGGCAATTTTTTGCCCGAACCTAAAACGGGTGATTTGCTGGACTTGGGGTGTTTGGCAAGGCTTGGCATGGCAAGGCACTGCCCAATGGTGTAATAAATCTCGAGCGCCTTTTGTACGTGTACTTCGATGCGTTCGTGCAATTCTTGACTGGCTTTAGGTTGGTACAGTCTGTCCACGTAATCGGCTTTGGTGTTGGCTTCGGCAAGCAATTGCCGTAGGTACTCGAGGGTCTTTTGATGCTCGGGCGGTGTGCCGTCCTTTTCAAAGTTGTCAAACAAGCTTTCCAAACGTGGACGAATGGCTTTCAGAGCGCCCATGAGTGCCTCGAGATGCGGTCTGGGGCAGGGTTCGACTTCTGACCAAGGTGGGAGGGTTGCTGGCAGGTTAACGTCGATCTGATAGCTCGAGTTGCTGCCCGCTTGACGCGCTCGTGACAGCCAGCGTTCGACTTGGTCGTAAAAACTTTGGCTTTGCTCGGCGGTAATTTTCGGCACAAAACCAATCGTGCTGGGATCGGCGGCGTAATCAGAATCCAGAAATTCGTCCCCCAAGGTTTGCAGCGCGAACGCATTCCAGGTGCAAAGTAACTCGAGTTGAAAGGCAGTGTTGGCAGTCCACGCGTTCTGTCCGTTGGCTTTCAATTCAAAACGGGTTTTCTCGGCGTGGTCGAGCTGCTCGTGAATGGTTGCGCCCGCACGTCTGAACGCCTCCAGCAGGTTAGTGTTGACTTCGCCCTTGACCAAGGCGAGCACTCGAGTCCAAATTCCTGGTTGTTCCATGGTTCCTCCAAAAGTCTGATGAGATACTTAAGCTTATACGTTCTTTTTGAGAATACATTCCCAATAGCGTGTCTGACAGCTTTTATCTGCTAAGCTTTGCGAATGCTGCAAGTCTTATCAACCCGCGAAATGCTTTCCGATGCGATCAATTGCAGCGATTGCCGCAGGCAACTCGAGCAAAAACTGCAAACCATGAATGGCGTGACCAGTGTCAATGTCAGTGAACGCAGCATCGAAATTGATGCCACAGATTCGCTCGAGACTTTAAAAACCGAAGTTAAACGCATTGCATCGGGTATTTCGAGCCATCACGATCACGCCAGTTTTTTGGTCGAGGGCATGGATTGCGCCGATTGCGCCCGCAAAGTCGAAACCGCCGTGACCCGAATGCCTGGTGTAAGCTCGAGCAAAGTGAATTTTTCAACGCAGAAATTGGCGGTGGGTTTTGACGCGGGTAAAACCAAACTCGAGGATTTTGCCCGAATCATCGAACCGCTCGGGTACAAAGTCAAAGCCGTTTCAAGCACAGACAATTCCAAAGCCAAGTTTAGCGTGACCAAATCTGAAAATGATCTGCTCGAGAAACCCGAAGAAGTTCACGAGGATTTACACGAGCATGACCATGCGCACGATCACGGTGACGCCAGCGAAGAGGGCAAACCTTGGTATCAAACCCGTCAAGGGCAACTGGTGATCTCGAGCGGTGGCTTGCTGGTTTTGGCGTACTTGCTCGGTTTGTTCGTGCCTAGTCTTGCCGTATACGGCTATGTTGCTGCCACGGTGGTCGGCGTGTTCCCACTCGTCAAAAAAGCCCTGGCATCGATGCGGGTTGGCGATTTTTTCAGCATCAACTTTCTGGTTTCAATCGCCGCCATCGGTGCAATTATTATTGGCGAAGCGCCCGAAGGTGCGGTGGTCGTGTTTTTCTTTGCCATCGGAGAATTACTCGAGGGGATTGCCGCAGGTCGCGCCAGGGCGGGCATCAAATCTTTGGCGGCACTCGCACCAAAAACCGCGCAATTGATTCAAGGTTCGCAAACCTTTGAAGTCAGTGCCGCCAGCCTGAAAATCGGGCAAGTCGTGCGTATCAATGCAGGCGCTCGAGTGCCATGCGACGGCACAATTCTGGCTGGAAGCTCGAGCCTGGACGATTCGCCCGTAACCGGTGAAAGTGTTCCAGTCAACAAAACCGTGGGCGACACCGTTTTTGCTGGCAGCATTAACACCGATGGCGTGCTCGAGGTGCGGGTGGACAAAAGCAGTGATGACAATACGATCTCGAGAATCATTCACATGGTCGAAGAGGCGGAATCGGGCAAAGCCCCAACCGCGCGGTTCGTCGAGCGTTTCTCGAGGTCTTATACGCCTTTTGTGGTTCTGGCTTCCGCGTTGGTGATTCTTGTGCCACCATTGTTGTTTGGCGGCGCTTGGCATGACTGGCTTTATAAAGGACTCTCGATTCTGTTGATCGGTTGCCCGTGCGCCTTGGTGCTCAGTGTTCCCGCCGCCATCACCTCTGGCATCTCGAGCGGCGCACGTCGAGGCTTACTGATTAAGGGCGGTGCGGCGCTCGAGGTTTTTGCAGAATTGGACACGATAGCCTTCGACAAAACTGGAACGTTAACAATGGGACAACCCAAAGTCACAGATTTAATTCCAATTCAAATCGAGCAGAACGAACTTTTACGCCTTGCCGCCAGCGTCGAAACAGGCTCGAGTCATCCGCTCGCCAAAGCCATCATCGACAAAGCCAAGGATTTAAAACTCGAGCTTGAAGCTGTGACTGACGCGAAAGCGATTCAAGGAAAAGCCGTTGTCGCAAACTTGGGCACTCGAGTTTTAGTCGTGGGTTCGCCGCGTTACGCCTTGGAGCTTGCCACCCTTTCAACCGAACTCTCAACTCAAATCGGGGCGCTCGAGAATGCTGGAAAAACTGTGGTCGTGCTGCTCGAGAACGCAGTACCACTTGGAATTATTGCCATTCGTGACGAACCCCGAACCGACGCGAAAGAAGCCATTTTAGAACTCAAAAAACTTGGCATCTCGAGCTTGATGCTGACAGGTGATAATGCCAGAACTGGTAAAGCCATTGCCGACGCACTCGAGCTTGATGTTCGCGCCGAATTGTTGCCCGAAGACAAACTGAAATTGATTGGCGAACTGAAAAAAAACCACAAGATCGGCATGGTTGGGGACGGGATTAACGACGCGCCAGCGCTCGCGCTAGCCGATGTGGGTGTGGCAATGGGGTCAGGGACAGACGTGGCGCTCGAGACTGCTGATGCGGCACTCCTCAAAAACTCGGTGCGTGGCGTCAGTGAGCTGGTTCAACTCTCGAGGGCGGTGATGGGAAATATTCGCCAAAACATTATTTTCGCGCTGGGTTTGAAAGCCGTTTTTCTGGTCACGACGTTGCTGGGAGTGACCAATCTTTGGATGGCGATTTTGTCCGACACGGGCGCAACGGCGCTGGTGACGGCGAATGCGTTGCGGTTGCTGACGTTTAAACCGCGATAGCTCGAGGTTCTTCTCCAAAACGAAAATTCCGATATCCTATTCGGGTGGAAATCCCAGAGTATTGGTTAAAACGTCCTTTGTGGAATGTGTTGCCTCATCAGCCCGAACTCGAGCGCGTGTTTGAGAATATGTTGGCTCGATCAGGAGTATGGATTGATCAGTCGCTTCCAGTCGAAAAATGGCAGTTTTTCTGCTGGCTTGCCGAAACCAAAGGATTGCTTTTGCATGGCTCGAGTCACCCAAACATCACCGAGTTTGAACCCAGAACACCCAGTGCCAAAGATGATGATGATTTCAGCCGTCAAACAGCAGTTTTTGCTTCCAGTGACGGAATCTGGTCGATGTTCTACGCCATTCTAAATCGGACGAACTTCAAATTACGAATGTTAAATGGTGCTTTGCGGTTTGAACGAGGCAATCACGAACTGAGTGAAATGCGATATTACTTTTCGATTACAGACCACGTGTTGCTTAAAAGACCCTGGCGGGAAGGAGTCATGTACGTTTTGCCTCGAGAGGGCTTTGTCCAACAGCCACGCTACCAAATGCAAAACTGGACAGTCGATGATCCTCATTGGGCGAGTCTCGAGCCAATCAAACCACTTGCCAAATTGTTGGTCAAACCCGAAGACTTTCCTTTCTTGAGTCAAATTCGAGGTCACGATGATGCTGAATTGATGCAACGTGCTGCGGCTAATCCGACTGGATTTCCGTGGCTTGAAGATTAACCTAGGGCATTAAAAAAAACCCCCGCAAATTTGCGGGGTTTTGCGTTCTAACTTTGGCTTACAGACCGAAGTAAGCGCGGTTTTTGGCGATGAAGCTGGTTTGATCGGCTGGGGTGTCTTCTTCTGGGTAGATCGCGCTGACTGGGCAAGCTGGGACGCAAGCGCCGCAATCAATGCACTCGTCAGGGTGAATGAAGAATTGATCGTCACCTTCGTAGATGCACTCGACTGGGCAAACCTCGACGCAGGCGCTGTCTTTTGTTCCGATGCAGGGTTGTCCGATAATGTGAGCCATGTTGTTTCCTCCTTGGATACTGACTAAAGTCTAGCAGATTCTTTAGCGGACGACTGGGTATTTCGTCCTGAGTGCTTTTAGTATGGCAAACAGTTTTGTTTGCGTCAAGCACAGGTGTTCTTTAACTTTGAAGTCCGAGTAAAACAGTCGGAATTATCAGGTGTTTGCGAATGCGTGCTGGGGCGCAGCATCTTAAGTTGGCTTCGTTTAATCTAAAGTCGTGCAGCACATTCTGATTCTTGGCGATCAACTCAGTCTCGAGGTCTTTGGTGCGTTCAATCCTGAGAGCACACAATTTTTGATGCTCGAGAGTGTTGCTCGAGGGCGCACTTACGGCTTTCACAAGCAAAAACTGGCTTTGGTTTATGCTGCCATGCGGCACTTTAGGCTCGAACTCGAGGCTCGAGGTTTTAAGGTGCATTACCGCAGTTGTCAGGCTTTTGCTGACGGTCTGAAAGCGCATTTTAACGAATTCCCGAAGCTCGAGCTTGGTTTGATGCAGCCCAGCGATTTTGGTATGGATTCGAGTTTGTCCAAGATTGTTTCGCAACTCGGCGGCAGCTTGAAGGTTTTCCCTAATCCGTTGTGGCTTTCAGAAAACAGCGATTTTGATTCTTGGGCGCGGGGCAAAAAAGAATGGCGCATGGAATTTTTCTACCGCGAAATGCGTAAGAAGACTGGCTGGTTGATGGACGGTGCAGAACCTGCGGGTGGAACGTGGAATTTCGATTCCGACAACCGTCAAGTTCCCAAACCAGGGCATGTTTTCCCAGTCAAGCTCGAGTTTGTGCCTGATACCATCACGCTCGAGGTGCTTACATGGGTGGAGGAGACGTTTAAAACGCACCCTGGCAGCTTGGAAGGGTTTCACTGGGCGGTCACTCGAGTGGAAGCATTGCAAGCCTTAAAACATTTTCTCGAGCATCGCCTCGCCAATTTTGGACCGTTTGAAGATGCCATGCTTGAGGGTGAAAATCAGCTTTATCACAGTTTGCTTTCGCCAGCGATCAACATTGGTTTGTTATCTGCCAAAGAAGTTTGCTTGGCGGCGCTCGAATTTGCAGCCGTAACCGAAAACAACGTGCCACTTCAAAGCATCGAAGGTTTTATCAGGCAAATTCTGGGCTGGCGCGAATTTATGCACCACGTTTACCGCCATCAAATGCCACAATTGCGACTCGAGAATCAACTTGGGGCAAGCCGTGTATTGCCAGATTTTTATTGGACTGGCACAACCAATATGCGCTGTGTCTCGAGTGCCGTCACGCAACTCCTGGAGACTGGTCACACGCATCATATTCAACGCCTGATGGTGCTGGGAAATTTTGCGCTGCTGGCAGGAATCTCGCCGCAAGCGATTAACGATTGGTTTTTAAGCATGTACGTCGATGCGTTTGACTGGGTTGTGACCCCAAACGTGATCGGCATGAGCCAGTATGCCAACGCGGGCGGTTTCACCAGCAAGCCTTACATTGCGGGTGGTGCGTACATTTCGCGCATGAGCAACCACTGCAAAACGTGTGCCTTCAATCCCAAACTGACCTCGGGCGATACCGCCTGTCCGTTCTCGAGTTTGTACTGGGGGTTTATTGATCGGCATCTTGAAACTTTTAAAAACAATCCTCGTATGGGCATTCCGATTGCAAACTGGAACAAACGCGATCCCAGCGAAAAAATGGCGATTCTCGAGCGCAACCAACAAGTGCTGGCTTTACTGGGGCAGAACCTTTTGTAAAATAAATCATGGCGCAGCTCAAACTACTGCCAGATCAGTTTTACGCCCAAACTCGAGCCGAATGGCGGGCTTGGTTGCTCGAGCATCACGGTCAAAATTTGGGTGTTTGGTTGGTGTTCAACAAGAAAACCAGTGGGTTGCCGTATTATTCCTACAACGATCAAGTCGAGGAAGCGTTGTGTTTGGGTTGGGTGGACAGCAAACCGGGCAAATTCGACCAGCACCGTTCGATGCTGTATTTCGCGCCGCGCAAAGCCAAATCGGGTTGGTCAAAACCCAATAAAATTCGCATTGTATGGCTGCTCGAGCAGGGTTTGATGATGCCCGCAGGTCTTGCCAAAATCGAGGCTGCCAAAAAGGATGGTTCGTGGGAAAAACTGGACGGCGTTGAAGCGCTCGAGATTCCTGATGATCTGCAAAAAGCGCTGGCAGGATTCTCGAGTACCACAGCCAATTTTGAAGCTTTTCTAAAATCAACCAAAAGCGGGATTTTGCAGTGGATCGTGCAAGCCAAAAAACCTGAAACTCGAGCAGGGCGAATAGAGGAGACAGCACGGCTTGCGGAGCATAACATTCGGGCGAATCAGTGGAAAAAATAAGGGCACAGAGGGCAAGAATGAAGCTCGAGTTCTTTACGACTCGAGCCTCACAAGAATGCTAATTGCTATCTGATATTTGCGTGACCATCAAGACTTGCCGCCTCATGCCCACCAAAATCCGCGCCTGTTTCCACACCCGCCAGCGAAACGTCTGGAAACATTTCGGCAAACAAGATTCTTAAACCCTCGAGTGTGCTGACCTGCACGGCTCGAGCACGAACTTGACTCGCGCCAGGAAAACCCTTGAAGTACGCGCCGAGCGGTCCACGAATTTGACGCATTCCGTTTAATTCGCCGTACCAAGCAACGTTTAGAAGCGCGTGACGATATGCCAGACGCACAATATCAGCAATCTCGAGCGTTGCCCCGCCTTGAACTTCACTGAAAATCCAAGGGCGACCAATCGCGCCGCGTCCGATCATCACGCCTGAGGCTCGAGCTTTGCGCTCATTGAATTGCTGCGCGGTGACGACATCGCCACTGCCAACGAGTGGAATGTTGATGGCTTCTTGCACGGCTTGAATCTTGTCCCAATCGGCAAAACCCGTGTACGCCTGCGAACGGGTGCGTCCGTGCAACGCAAGGCAGTTCGCGCCGCCCGCCTCGAGCGCCTGGGCAACCTCAATGGCATTAAATTTATCCCAACCCAAACGAATTTTGGCACTGACAGGAATCGGCACGCTACGGCTCATGCTCGAGATGATGGCTTGGGCGGCGTCAGGGTTTTGCAGCAGACACGCGCCGCCACCGTTTTTCACGACTTTCGGCACGGGGCAACCCATGTTGACATCAATCGCGGCAGGTTTGAACTCTTCGTACAATTTGGCGCTGGCTTCACCGACCATTTGCGGGTCAGCGCCAAAAACTTGAATCACCAGATCGGGTTCGCCAGGGTACGGTTCGCCAATCTCAAAACTTTTTTTGCCGTTCATGAGCACACCAATGCTCGAGACCATTTCGGTGACCGCCCAGGCAGCTCCAAATTCGCGGCACAGCAACCTGAACGGCGCGTCAGAAAAACCTGCCATCGGTGCGAGCACGGCACGACCCGTCTCGAGTCGG
>JANMUC010000784.1:0-1885 GCA_031391225.1 Deinococcales bacterium | reverse complement strand
GGATTATTAAACGCTCAAAAAGCCGTACAAAATGCCAATGCGTTCGGCGCGATTGGCGCACTCTTAACCCAAGTTCCAGACAGTACCAACAACACCAAAGCGGGCGCAATCAATTTAGGCTCGAGCCTGACGGGCGCAAGTTTTAGCTTGCAAAATGTGGGCGACGCAAGCGCCAGCGCAACGGTGACGGTCACAGGTCCTGGTTTGACCGTACCAGCCAGTCCCAATGTCACGATTGCGCCAGGGGCAAAACAAGTTCTCAGTCTGGGCTTAAACCGCACTGGTTTGGCGGCTGGAAATTACGCTGGACGCGTCAATATCACCTACAACTCTGGCAGAATGCTCGAGGTTCGGGTGTATTACAGCCAAGGCAATGCGCTTGTTTCGGGCAGTGATTACTTCGTGCGGTTTTACCAGAAATACACCAGCAACAATCCGAGCACCGACCCAAATTGTTCGGCTGGCAGTTGCCGACGACGCCTCAATTACCCCGATACGACTCTTGCTAGCGACGGCAAGTTCAGCTTCCTCGAGCTTGACCCTGGCGTCTACGATGTCAGTGTCTATCACCGTGTCAGCGGGGGGGCAAATCAACCCGTGCTGATTGATCAGATTGGCGAAATGCGCGGCATCACGGTTGACACGGCAATTGTCAACACCAGCCTGACCATGCGCATCAGCAACCGCACCATTTGCTCTCGAGAAGGCTCGGTCACAGGCGGTCCGACGACCTGCCCATGATGAAACGCTTTTGTCTCTCAAGCCTGATTTTATGGCTGTTATGCAGCAACGCTTTTGCCCAGAGTAACCCAAGCGTGCAAAATTCTTGGGCAGCCATTTTTGACCCGTACATGCTGCCATATGGCACACGCCCCATTGATAACGGTTGCGCGATTGATGCCGATTTTAGAATTGTCAATTACACCTCCTACGAAGAAGGCGCTTGGGGCAGCATCAACACCGACCTCGAGCGTTGGCAGTTGACCGCCAAATTTAAGCTCGCCAGCCAATACGGCGAATTCAGCGTTCTGGTCCCGTTTCAAGTCTTGTGGTCTGGCATTCTCGACATTCCCTTAAACGCCTTTCACGGTCTGCTGGGCGTCGGTCAAAGCCCGATTCCGTCCTTAAACGAAATTCGCATCGACCTGCCAGGACAGCTGTCTCGAGGTGTTTTTAACCCCGTGGCTGGCTTCGGCGACCCCGTTCTGGCGTGGGGCGCAAATTGGACGGACAACATCTGGACTCGAGTCACCCTGGGCATTCCACTTGCCGACAGTCAGAACTTTCTGGGCGGCGGCGCATGGCGTTTGGGCTTGACCGCAAGTTACGATGCCACTTGGGGCGGCATTGCCATTCACGCCATCATCCCACTCTCGAGTGCTCCGCAACTGGCAGGCTTGGACTTGCGCACCAGCATCGGCACACGACTATGGGCGCGACTGCCCTGGAATTTACCAGGCAAACTCGAGATGGTCTTGCAAAGCAGCCCGATCAGTGTCGGTGGGAAATTTGCCAACCTCATGTTGACCTTTCATGTGATTATCGGCGAGTTTGGCAACACCCAATTTAGTTTTATCGAAGACATCACCGCCACATTGCCTGACATCGTGCTTGGCGCAAACTCGAGCTTCGTGGTGGGTTGCCCAGAGATTAAACCGTGAAGGTTGGGTAGAGGACAAAAATTGAACAAACCAAAAAACTTGAGCCTTAAATTTCATCAGGCTCGAGACTCGGCACAGGGCGCAGCAAGCACATATACTCCAACTAAATCATTTTCTTGTGTGTCACACTATTTCACATGCCCAGAAGTAAAGCGACAACCACAAACGACATTGAAAACTTTCTCCATCAAGTCATCACAGAACTCCAACCAGACTCCCCAAAC
>JANMUC010000708.1:0-2422 GCA_031391225.1 Deinococcales bacterium | reverse complement strand
CTTCAATCACCGACTTGGATAATTCTGTGCCATTTGGGTCGAGCAAGGACATGACCAGTTGTGCACCCTTAAGCGCACCCTCGAGCTTGACCGAAACGGGTAACTTTGCGGCATCCAGACCAGCGTTCAATTCGGGTTGGGCGTGCCATTCACTAATTCTGGCACTGAACGTCTCGAGCCTGACCCCACGCCACAAACCCAGATCGACCAGTTTTGGACCCCAATCCCAAGAGTAATGGTACTGGGCTTTACGCACGTACAAACGGCTCGAGTCGCCGTTCCAGAGTGGGCGTTTACCACCGTTTGCCCTTTCAAGCTCTAGTCCTTTGTGCCAAGCACTTTCAAATAAAATATGCAAAGAATTTTTTTCGGTCAGTGACACTTCAACCCGCTTTGGCACAAACATGTTCTCACTCTTCAAAATCTGCAAGCCGTTCAGCCAAACCGTGGCAAAGGTGTCCAAACCGTCAAAGCACAACCACGCATTTTTTTCGGTTTTACTGGCATCGAACTCGAGCTTGTACAACCAGTCTGCCTCAGCGACCCACTGGACATCGAGTTCGTTGGTGTTGAAATACGGATCTGGAATCACGCCCGTGTCAACCAAGGTTTGATACACCGTGCTGGGCGCAGTGGTCGGTAACCAATTTTCAGTGGTGGCAAAATCACTTTCCAGGCTGACTTTGTGATTGCGGCGTTTCAACTTCCAATGTTGCTCGAGTGATCGTTGTGTCATTGAAAACCCCTTAAATTTAGTAAACTGAATATTTAAAACCTATCACCCGAAGCCCTAAAGTGTCAAACAAAAATTCAAAATAACCCGACTGACAAGAGGTAAATCAATATTGACCAGAATTTGTTTGATAGGCTTCATTTTCCTAAGTTACTAAAACACAAGCAACTTCTGTTACAATCCGTAATCATGCGAGTTTCCAACACCACCCATGTGACCATCCGCGACGTTGCCAAGCGGGCTGGTGTTTCAATTGGCACGGTCTCGAGGGCGCTCAAGAACCAAACTGGTCTGACCGAAGAAACCCGCCAACAAGTCTTGCGCTTGGCGCTTGAGCTTGGTTACGACACCACAAATTTACGCCCCAACAAGCTGCGGCGGGTCAGTTTTTTAACCTCAAAGTTGCCCGATTTGACCGTCAATCCGTTTTATTCGCCCGTTTTGCACGGGGTCGAAGACGCCTGCTGCGACGAAGAGATTGTGCTGTCCTACACTTCATTGCGCCCTGGCGACCGAGCGGTTGAAATCGTGCGTCGCCACGAGGCAGACGGTTTATTGTGCGCGGGTTACTTCGAGCCAAAACTGATGGAACGAATTGCCGCCATAGGCTTACCAATCGTGCTGATTGATCATTTTTCACCAGGCATTGCCAGCGTCAATATAGACAACATTGGTGGTGCCAAAAAAGCGGTCACGCACCTGCTACAAAAAAGCCATCAACGAATTGCCTTTATGGGCGGTCCCAACCATCACTCGATTCAGCAGCGACTTTATGGTTTCAGACAAGCACTTTTTGAGGCGGGCGTGCCTGCTGACCCAACCCTGGAAATCATCCCAGACCCAGCCTTCACCTTAGCGGGCACCAAGGCGGCGATGCAGCACCTTTTAAAACTCGAGCCTAGTCCAGATGCGGTTTTCGTCGTCAATGACCTCTCGGCACTCTGGGCAATGCAAGTCTGTCTCGAGGCTGGTTTGCGGATTCCAGAAGATATTGCCTTTGTTGGTTTTGACGACATTCACGCTGCCGCCCACGCGCACCCGCCGCTCACCACAGTTAGGGTCAACAAAGAATTGCTGGGTAGGTGTGGACTCGAGTCACTGCTGGAGCGTCGCACTGGTGAAACGCTGATTGAAACAGAATTGATCGTTCGCGGCAGTACGGTTACTAAAAATATTCGCAAACAACGAAAATGAAGCCAAATTCTGGGTTTAAAGATCGCCCACTTCAATAGTTTACTAAACAATTGTAGAACGGCTCGAAATCCATTGAACCTCCCACGCATCCCAAAACTCAATTTATCAAAGGACAACCATGATCAACCGCACTGATTTTCCAAAAAATTTTGTCTGGGGTGCCGCCACCTCGAGCTTCCAAATTGAAGGCGCAACCACCACCGACGGGCGCGGTCCAAGCATCTGGGATACCTTCGCCGCCACGTCAGGCAAGACGCGCAACGGTGATACTGGCGAACCAGGCTGTGACCATTACCAACGTTACAGCAGCGACCTTGATCTGATGAAAGACCTCAACCTCGAGGCATACCGATTTTCGACTGCCTGGTCGCGGGTGCTGCCGACGGGTTGTGGGAAAGTCAACGAGAAAGGTATGGGCTTTTACGAGCGCCTGGTTGATGGTTTACTGACGCGCGACATTACACCGTGGTTGACCTTGTACCACTGGGATTTGCC
>JANMUC010000661.1:0-1005 GCA_031391225.1 Deinococcales bacterium | reverse complement strand
GTTTGGTCCAATCACCAAAGCGGGTCCTGAAACCTCGAGTTTGACCACATCAAAAGCGAAAGGTTGAAAGTTGCCGTAAGAGTCGGTGACTTGCAAACTCAGGCGGGTCATGTCTGCACCGTCTGCAGTAATTTCAGTGTCGTCAAGTTGCGCCTCGAGTTTGGTGGGTACGCCGTCGGCAGCAATCTTCTTTCTGGCGACCAGCACATTCTCTGAATACCCAAGCACCTCGAGTTCGCCGAATTGCTCGCCCCAACCGCCAGGAATGTGATCCATGACAAATGGTGGGTTGGGCAGGTGCGAAAAGCGTTCCGAACGTCGCGCCGAGCCAAGATTAACACCGTCCACCAGCACATCCACACGGTCACAATTGCTGCAAATCCAGAGCGGCGAAATTCGACCCTCGTCCAGATCGCCGCGCGTCCAGTAGGTCATCGGCTCAAGCACCACACGCTCGGTTAGCTCGAGTTGCGAGGCATACAGGGCAGCAACCAGTTTGGGTTGTCTGAAAATGTCCATCACGCCGTGGTAACAAATTCTGTCACCGCTGCCAAATTGCGCGTGGGTGTTGTAATCAAACGCCGACCAACCGATACCGCCCGCAATCGGCATTCGATACACTTGCTCGAGAATATGAGCGTGATGCAGCATGTGTTTCACCACGCGCTCTTCTTGGTCAAAGGTTTTGGTCGGGTACATGTGACCGCCGTATTCGGTGACCAAATACTTGGTGGCGTCGGGCGTGCCAAGGTCGTACTTAAAATCGTTCATGGTGTAAACATCCTCGAGCAATTCGCTGCCATGAAAACAGCGAATGCCGCCCGTGACACGGCTCGGGTCGAGTTCGTGCGCCAGTTGGTTGGTGGCGCTGTAAAAATCGTGATCGTCGGGCGATTCGTTGATTCGCACGCCCCACATGATGATGCTCGAATGGTTGCGGTCACGTTCGATCATGGCGCACAGCTCGAGCTTGGAAACCTCTTGCCAAGCCTTATCGCCAATGTG
>JANMUC010000652.1:0-6736 GCA_031391225.1 Deinococcales bacterium | reverse complement strand
GAGAATTACACGGCGGCGATTGCGGCGCTGGCACGAACCAAAGGCGCGGGTTTGCTAATTGCCGTGCGCCCAGGTATGTTCGATGCTGCGATGTACGCCAAAATGGTTTCCACCGCGCAAAACCTTTTCCCAGGTCGGGTGCGGGTCAACATCGTGACGGGTTCAAGTCCTGCCGAAAATGCGATGTACGGCGATTTTGAACCTCATGAGCAACGCTACGAACGAACCAGGGAATTCATGTTGTTGCTGCGCAAACTCTGGACTGAAGACGGTGCGCTCGAGTATCAATCTGATCGTTACCATTACGTTGGCACGATCCTCGAGCCAAAACCCGCTCAACCAATCCCGCTTTATTTTGGTGGCGCTTCAGAACCCGCCATGCGCATTGCCGCCGAGCTAGCCGATTGTTATTTGCTGTGGGGCGAACCGATTGAAATGCTGAAGACCCGCATCGCCCGAATCAAAGAACTCGAGCTTGAATTTGGTCGCACTTTAAAAATCGGGCTGCGCACGCATGTGGTCGTGCGCGAAACTGAAGAGGAAGCCATTTCTGCTGCCAACCGAATGATCTCGAAGATTGATCCCAAAGTCCGCGAAAATTTTATGAAATCCTACGCCAAAGTCGATTCGACAGGACAAGGCAACCAGATTAAAATTTTGCAATCCGCCCTCGAGAAAGGTGATCTATTTATCGAACCCAACCTTTGGGCTGGCGTCGGCATGGCGCGTTCTGGCGTTGGCGTGGCAATCGTCGGTAATCCAGAACAAGTCGCTGCCAAAATTCGCGGCTACCAAGAAATTGGCATTGATACCTTCATTTTCTCGGGCTATCCACACCTCGACGAATGCCGCCGCTTTGGCGAACTGGTCATGCCGCTTGTCAAAAACACTCAAATCTCGAGCGAACGAAAACTGTTTGACGTTGGCGTTGCACCCACGATCTAAAACTCGAGACTGGTTTTTCCGATGTTTGTTTAAGGGCGAAATCCTCGAACCACACGTGTAGAGCAATAAAACTCCCTTCTCCTGATGTTGGGAGAAGGGTAGGGGATGAGGGTAGCATGAGCAATTGCTGTATTTGGTTTACGAAAGCGTTTTGACTTTCTCGAGCACTTCGTCCGCATGAAGCGAAAACTCGCCAGCCGAATTCTCAACGTGCTGCATCGCCACAACACCTTGCTTGTCAATCAAAAACGTGCCGCGAGTGCTGATGGCTTTTTCCTCGAGCGCCACGCCGTACGCTTTGGCGGTTGCCAGGTTCATGTCGGCAAGCAGTGGCACTTCAATGCCGTATTCTTTCGCCCAGGCTTTGTGCGTGTGAATGCTGTCGCGGTTAACGCCCAAAATAACGGTGTCATGCTCGAGAAATTCGTCTTTGTAAGCACTGAATTCTGGCAGTTGAATGCTGCACACCGAACTGAAATCGAGTGGGTAGAAAATAAGAAGCACGTTCTTACTGCCTTTAAAACCCTCGAGCGTGATGTCCTCGCCAGTGTGGGCTTTGAGGCTAAATTGTGGGGCTGGTTGACCTGTTAAATCCATGTTGATGCTCCTCTCGAAATTGCGTCCCGAGATTAACACGGGTTTGTCAGTCTGTGGAATCTCGAGGGAACAGCGGTTTTTCGGGGTCGCGGGCGGGCAGGGTGATGTTGTAGTGCTTTGAAAGTAATCGCAGCGCCAAGGTCACGATGACTCCTGCACTGACTGCCAGATCGCTCGAGATAAACTTGTGTAAAACGAACACGGTCAAACTTCCAGCCGCTGCGGTGCTGGCGTATAGCTCGCCTTTCAAAAAAATTCTCGGCACTTCTTTTGCCAGTACATCACGAATCACCCCGCCACCAACGCCAGAGACCGTGCCGACAAAAATCACGCCAAGCGCCCCAAAACCAAGCTCGATGCCTTTGTTGGCTGCTGTTGCCGCAAACAATGCCAGCCCGAGCGCGTCAAAAAACTCGAGTTCAGACTCGCGTTTCTCGAGATAACGGTAGGCGAAAAACCCGAGCAGAGCGCCAAAAATGGCAGCCCACAGTAAGCGTTCGTCTTTAAACCAAATTGGTGGGGTTTGACCCGTCAAGGTATCGCGCAAGCTGCCACCACCGACGGCAGTCACGCAACCGAGCACGATCACGCCAAGCAAATCAAACTTTTTGCGCACGCCGAGCATCGCACCGCTGGCGGCAAAAACAATCGTGCCGATCAAGGCGGCAATCTCGAGCAGGTTCACAATCACATGATAGCCCGAGACTTGAATATCAAAATTCATACAAGTCAACGATTATTTCTGGTGATACACGTTGGAAAATAAAAGATCAGGCTCGAGTCCCGATTTTTGCAGGGGATTGAGACGAATGGAGTTTGAGGAGATGGTTTAACGGCTCGAGAAAAGAGATAAATATTAAGTTAATTTGTTCACGTTAGACTCGAGTTTAGAATGTGCTGCATGAGCTGAATCTCAATCTGGATTTGAACATATTCTCAGAAAAGTTAAGCTAAGATTAAGACATGAAGACGAAACTAAAGTTGATGCAAGGAATTGTTTTGACCGTTCTGCTTTCGACGGCAATAGCTTCGTGCGGCGGAAGTCCAACGCCTGTTTATGAAACAATTCAACCAAATCTCTCAAATGGAAATTTTTCCTATCCTGCGGCAGGATTGCAACCAACTCTATTGGCACGCTATTTTATTGTCTCTGAAGATTCGCCGAACGAAGGAAAAATACGACTTCGGGCAAATTTTGGCAGCATAAAATACAAACCGCGTTTTAACAAATTCCCTGATTTTACGGGCTGGGATCAACTTGATTTGCCTGGTTCAAATTCGACTCGTACGGATTGGTTACGGCTTAACTTAAACCGCGATGCCACAGTTGCCATCGTTTGGAAAAAATCCGCGAGTTGGCTTTCAGGCTGGACAAAAGGCGCAAGTCCTTTGGCAGACGGCAGTAGTACGTACACAAAAAGCTTTCCTGCGGGCGATGTATCATTGCCATCTCCTGGTAAGGACAATGGAAGTTATCTGGTTTTGTTGGGAGAAAAAGATGGTAAGCCCACGGCTGTACCTGGGTTGCCAGCAGGTGTGACAGCGGGTACTCCAATTCCAACCCCAAACGAAGTTTGCCCAAGTTGGGTCAATAATTTATACAAATCCGAAGCTCCAAATGCCAAATCCTATCTTTCATGGCATCCACAAATTGACCCGGTCTACTGGTGTTACTTTCGCCACGAGCACGGTTCAGACCCTTCACTGATTGGTTTGCCTGGAATTCCGCTAGAATATATTGCCGATGTCAATAACAACCAAGCCGAAGTCCACGAAGGTTTTAAAGGATTTGTCATTCGTGACGAAAAGACGGGTTATGGTTGGTATTTTAACGTTCATGCCGAAACAGGCGATCTTCACCGTGTTTGCACACGTAAGCACACGGTAACAGTCACAGTCACCAAACTTGACACGGCTGAAATCGTGGCGCAACTTGGTTATAAAGGTGATTTTGGCGCGAGTATTGGCAACCGAGAAAGTGAAATTGCTGGTAAAGCACCAATTATTCAAACTCCAAATATGGCAGGTATGACCTGTGATGATCAAGCTTCAATTGTGAAATCTGCTCCTGATTTTTCAAAACGTATTCGGATTGCTAACATTAACAATAATGGTTACGAAAATTGGCACGGTGGACTGAACGCGACCTTGGGTTTGACCTCCCCAACATGGGCTAAAGAAGGCATGATTATTGATATCAGGAATCCTGGAACAAGTTGCCCCGATGTTGAGTGTAAAACTCTTGTCCCAAATAATTCCCATGGCGACAACCGAGCCATCATTTTGCGGCAACCACACCTCAAATATTCTGCGAGTAATGACACCGTAAATGGAAGTGGTGCAGACGGAGTTTTTTATACAGATGTTTATGGAACAACCTTGTTTGACGCTCCAGGTGTAGGACGGGTAAAACAGTTTCTCAAACCAGGACTTGACATTGACGCACCCGACGGCGGTTTCAATTCTGAAGACCCATATCGCGGCTTGTACGTCGAAAACGGTCACGGTGCAAATCTCGAGCTTGAAGATGCTTTAGGCGCAACAAACTAATCTTCTAAAACCAAAGTTGCTCGAGATTATAAAATCTCGAGCAACTTTTTTTATGGGATTATTGTGTCTAAGACTTGCCATTGAAATTTTTGTCGAATCTGGATTCCACTCAAAGCGTTGTTGTTTTTATCGTAACCAGTGTCATAAACATAAAAATAAGGTTTATAGGTTTCTGGCGCAACTGGAATTGGGGCATTTGCGGCTAAGGTCACGTCAAAACTCCAACTCCCATTGTCTTTGACTTTTGTTTCCAAGCTCGAGAAGCTTAAATTCACGTCGCTGTTCACGATTGCCAGACCAACAGTGGTGATTCCTGGCGCGAGTAACGCGGTTTGGATGGTTATGGTTTTTTTCTCGCCGCGTGACAAGGTAAATTCGTTGGCTTTGGGGCTGAACGCCAGCGAATAAAATGGTTTAACTGGTGGTGGCGGTGGTGGTAACGGTTCGGGTGCAGGTGTACTGGCACATGCCACCATACTCGAGATTGCCAACATCAGTACTGGCTGGAATAATTTCATGCTTTAACTTACCAAAGCTCCATGAAAACTCGTGTTGAATTCCGTCGTCGCTCGAGTCTTAGCGCTTGAGTTTCTGAACGCCGTTTTCCCCTGCGACGTAAGCAATTTTTGCCAAGCCCAAAAACAAACCCGTGCCGATCACGCCAGGAATGTGTTTGATGCGGTCTTCGGTTTCTCGAGGATTCTTGATTTCGGTGAACGTGCAATGCGCAATGTAGTTTCCGTTGTCCGAAATCATGGGTTGTCCGTCTTTCATGTGTTGGCGCACTTGAACTTGCGGCGCAACGGCTGCCAGTTGAATCAGCGTGGCTTTGTAGCCCCATTGCATGATTTCGACGGGTACCGAGAATTTCTCGCCAAGTTGCGCAACCAGTTTGCTCGAGTCTGCCACGACAATAAAGAGTTTGGCGTTGAATTCCACTAGTTTTTCGCGCACCAGTGCGCCGCCATGACCTTTGATTAAATCCAGGTTTGGGTCGATCTCATCCGCGCCGTCAATCGCAACCTCGACGCCGGCGGCGGTCAGTTCCGCAATTGGAATACCGTTTTCAACTGCCAACTGCGCCGATGCTTCAGATGTTGGTACGCCAACAATCCCGGAGAGTTTATTTTCGCGCAACAACCTGCCAATCTCGAGAATCGCGTATTTGGCGGTGCTGCCTGTGCCAAGTCCAACCGCCATGCCTGAACGCACATGGGTTACGGCTTGAATCGCGGCTTGTTGTTTGAATTTTTCCAAGTCGGTCATGCCAAGGCTGCCTTGAGCGCGGTTGTGACTTGTTCGACGTGACCTTCGACGCTGACTTTGCCCCAAGCTTTGATAATTTCGCCGTTCGGGTCAATCAAAAAGGTTTTGCGCATGATGCCTTCACTGATTTTGCCGTACATGTTTTTCTTGCCGTAAGCGCCGTAGGCTTTGGCAATCACCGCGCCGTCATCTGCCAGCAGTGGAAAGTTAAGACCGTATTTTCCGGCAAATTGCTCGTGACTCGAGGTGTCATCGGCGCTGACGCCTATCACCTCAGCACCCAGTTCTCGCAGGCTGCCGATCTGATCGCGGAAATCGCAGGCTTCTTTGGTGCAACCTGGGGTGTCGTCCTTGGGGTAAAAGTACAAGACCAGGTATTTGCCTTTGTAATCCGTTAAAGAATGCTGTTTGCCGTTTTGGTCGTGCAAGTTAAACGCGGGTGCTTTTTCCATGGTTGCTCCTTGAAAAACTGGTTTCATCATATCTCGAGGGTTACGGGTACGAACATCACTAGATTGCACTTTCGGTTCATATCAAGGCACGTTAGAATGCAGTTATGTTTGATTCCTTAGGTAAAAAGCTCCAGGATATTTTTGAAGGTCTTCGCGGTCGCGGCAAACTGACCGAAAACGATGTCAAGACTGCTTTGCGCGAGGTTCGGGTGGCGCTCTTGGAGGCGGACGTGAACTTTGTGGTGGCAAAAGATTTTGTCGCCAAGGTGCAAGAAAAGGCGATCGGCGAAGAAGTTTTAAGCTCATTGACTCCTGGGCAGCAAGTGGTCAAGATTGTTTATGACGAACTGGTCCAAACGCTGGGTGGAGAAGCCCAACAACCGCTGTTAAAACAAGAAGGCAACGTTTGGTTTATGGTCGGTTTGCAAGGTGCAGGTAAGACCACCACCACGGGCAAACTTGCCGCCATGTACAAATCCAAGGGACGCCGACCACTGCTGATTGCCGCCGATACCCAGCGCCCTGCCGCTCGAGAGCAACTGAGAATCTTGGGTCAGCAGGTTGGTGTACCGGTGCTCGAGGTTGGCGATGACGAACAGCCGAGCGTCACCAAGTCCAAACTCGAGGCGTACTTAAAAACCAATTATCACGACCTTGTGATTGTGGACACCGCAGGGCGTCTTCAAATCGACGAGAGCCTTATGGACGCCCTGGCAGACCTCAAAGGACATCTCGAGCCATCTGAGACGTTCCTGGTGGTCGATGCGATGACGGGTCAGGAGGCGTTAAACGTTTCCAAAGCCTTCGATGAGCGCATTGGCGTGTCGGGCTTGATTATGACCAAACTCGACGGCGACGCTCGAGGTGGAGCGGCACTTTCGGCTCGCAGCGTGACGGGCAAACCAATTTTGTTTGCAGGCGTTTCC
>JANMUC010000618.1:0-14376 GCA_031391225.1 Deinococcales bacterium | reverse complement strand
GGTTTTCGCGCAAAGTTGTTGATGGGTTTGTGATTCTCGAGAGGTTTGGGGTGATGGGATGACGTTATTAGATCGGTTCTTTCCGGATACTCCCGATTCGAGCGCGAAGTTGTGGTTGACTTCTGCCATCGTTTGGGGCGTGATTGGCATGACATTCGGTGTTTTCATGGCGACACAGTTTATGTTTCCTGACATCACCAAAGGCGTGCCTTGGTTGTCTTTTAGCCGCATTCGTCCCTCGCATGTCAACACGGTGGTCATGTCTTGGGTTTCGATGGCGAGCATTGGCGCTTGTTTTTACATGCTGCCGCGCCTGGTCAAAACCCCGCTGTACTCCGAACGTTTAGGCACAATGACGGGTTGGCTCTGGAATATTTTTGCCATTCTGATTCCGCTCACGTTATTGAACGGTTATTCAGAGGGTCGTGAATGGGCTGAGTTGATCCCACCACTGGATTGGTTCATGCTGATTTTGCTGGTTTTAAGTGCGGTCAATGTTTTTATGACCGTCGCCCGCCGCACCGAACCACAATTGTACGTTTCGGTCTGGTATTGGATGGGTTCGTTTATCGGCATGAGCATGGTTTGGATTGTCGGCAACCGCACCTTCGTACCGCTTGACGGTCTGAATGACGCCATTGCCAACTGGTTTTACGCCCACGACGTGCTCGGGCTTTGGATCACCACGATGGGCATTGGCATTATTTACTTCTTGCTGCCCAAGTTGACGGTTGGTAAAAAAGGCGAACCTGGCAACCCAATCTTTTCGCACAAACTTTCCTTAATTGGCTTTTGGGGCAACTTTGCGTTTTACACCGGCATTGGTGCACATCACATCATTCAATCACCCGTCCCAGAATGGCTCAAAGCTTTTGCCATCGGCTCGAGCGTTTTAATGAGCATTCCGGTTTACTCCGCCAGCGCAAATTTCTTTTTGTCCACCCAAGGGCGTTGGGACAACCTGGCTTGGAATTTGCCTTTGCGCTTTATGACCTTCGGTTGGATCATGTATGCCCTCTCGAGCTTCCAAGGCTCCTTGCAAGCGGTGCGCAGCATCAACTGGTATCAGCATTTCACGGGGATCGTCAGCGCCCATGCGCACTTGGCGATGCTTGGTGGTTTTAGCATGGTGCTGTTTGCCGCCATTTATTACACCGTGCCGCGCCTTTACAAAGTCGAGTGGTACTCGAAGAAGTTGGTCGTGGTTCATTTCTGGACGTTTTCGGTCGGCTTTATCATGTTCTTTATCACCTGGACGACCATGGGCTTTATTCAAGCCGCCAGTTGGAACATGGGTATTAACGTGCAACAAACCGTGCCGTTCTTAAAACCATTCATCATGGTGCGTTGGTTGTCCGCCACGGTCATGATCTTCGGCATTTACATTTTCGCTTATAACGCCCTGCAAACTGTTCGTGCCGCCAAACGTCAAGCTGTTGCTGCCCCTCGAGGTGTTGCCCCCGCCCTTACTCCTGCTGCGGCAGACGATTAAACAAAGGAGGTCAGAGGATGTTGAATGCAAGAAACTTTATTATTGGACTGGCTTTCCTGCTGCTCGTTTCAGGTGTCACCTCTTTGGTCGTGATTGTTCCAGCCGCAAGCTTTAACCCAGAGCCAACCCCTGGCTTGCGTCCATACACCGCCACCGAATTAAAGGGTCGCGCCATTTTTCAACGCGAGAACTGCTACGTTTGCCACAGTCAATTTGTGCGTTTTCAAGACGAAGGCACGGGTCCGACTTCTCAGGCTGGAGACTTTGCCTATGACCGTGTGAACCTTTTGGGAACGCTTCGCAACGGTCCAGACTTGTCTTACGAGGGTGGTCTTTACCCAGACGAGTGGCACATTGGTCACCTCAAAGCACCTCGTTCTTACCTGCCTGGTTCGTTTATGCCTAGCTACAGTTACTTGAATGACACCGACATTCGCAACTTGGTGGCGTTTATTCAGTCCTTAGGTACACGTAACACCCGCGCTTGGGAAACCAAAGACGTCAACGTGCCCGAAAAATACCGCAACCTCAAGTCGCCATTTAACGCCAGCAACGCCGGTTCCGGACGTGGTATTTACAACCAAAACTGTGCTCCGTGCCACGGTTTTGAAGGTCGTGCCGATGTGCCGCTGGCAAAAATGTTCTATCCAAAACCAGCCGCCAACTTCCACTTGCCGCGCTATAAAGATTTCACCGACGGACATTGGTTTAACAAGACCGCCAGGGGCGTTCCAGGCACGCGAATGCCGCGTTGGGATCAAACTTTAAATGAAGAGCAAATCTGGTACGTTGTCGAATACCTGAAAACTCTGGCTGCCGATCAAGATTTGACTGCCAAACCAGGACGCGAAAAGTATTACGATGCCAAAACCTTGCAACCAGGCAAGTTAAAGCGCGATTACCCTGGTGCGCCGAAAGCCGCGAAGGGACACTGAACATGATTAGCCGCTCGAGTTTTCAAAAATCAATCACCTTGCTGGCATTTGTGCTCTGCTCGAGCGCATTAGCAGATCACGTGCCTGCGGTTGGTTTGGATTACAAGGGCACTTGGGTGGTTCTGATTGCGGTGGGCGTGATTTTTTCACTGCTGATCTTGTCAGCACTTTGGGCGTATTTGGACGGTCAATTTAACAACGCCGAACGCGTCAAATTTAATTTGCTCGAGCCTGACAACGATTTTCTTTATGGGCGTGTCCCAAGCATCGAACGTCCAGAGCCTGACCTAAAATAAGAAAGCCATCTCGAGCATTTCGCTCACATCGGAGGAATCAATGAGTCTCGAAACTCCCAGCACTGAAACCGAAACTGAAGTTGCCAACAATTTTCAGGACATTCACGGCGATCACACCCACGAAATCGCTGGGATTCGGGTGGGCGAACGCAACGTTCCAGCTTCGGCAATTGCAGTGTTTTTGTTTGTTATTTTTATCGCCCTCGGAATTTCTTGGATTCCAGCGCAGGGGTTTTAATGAAGCCATTTTTTGCAATCACAACTTCAATCACGCTGGCACTTTTTTTGGGTGCGTGCAGCATCAAAGCCGATTCTAATGCCATTTTAAAAGCTCAAGGCAATAAAAATGTGTCTACGAACGGTGACATCAAGTTGCCAGGTGCGGCAAACGTGACCGCCGAAGAGGCGGCTTATAAATGGAATTACCCAAAATATCCTGAACAGTACCAGGTCAATCCACTCGAGCGCACCGACGAAAACGGCAAGAAATCTGATTATTTGAATGGACGCGAACTCGCCGAAAATGGCTCGTACGCTGGTCATTGGATTGAAGGCGAAGAAACCAGGCTTTTGCCCGTTGGAAATCCAAATTTGGTCTTGGGTAATTTGTTATTTGATGCTTTAAAAGACAAAATTACCACCGAAATGCTTCCAACGCTCGATGAAAGTCCGTTTCAGGAATTTTTAAAACTTTATGAAGGCTTGAAAGAAGTTCCTAGCCCTGTCTATGTCACCATGAATGCTTTGGTGGCACGAGCAGATGCCAATGGCATTATGGAAAATGTGCCCGTTCCGGTGCAAGAACCGATTACGCTCGATAAAGAAGCCCTGTGGAGTTTAACCATGGCGTTGTACGCCAAAATCGAGCCAAACTGGAAAGAAACCGTGCCCGTTAAGCTTGACCCTACCAGCCAAACCGATAAGTCCAAGCAAAAAAACGGTCAGGGTATTTTTGGAAATTGCAACATGTGCCACGGGGCAGATGGTTGGGGCAAGGGACATTCAGGTTTAACGTTGCAACCGCCGCCAGCCAATTTTCATGAACCAAGACGTTTGTTCAACCGTTCAGAAAATCAGCTCCGAGCCGCCTTAAAACATGGTATTTACGGTTCTGCAATGCCACAATGGAATGACAGATTAAGTGATGCAGAAATTAACAGTGTGGTCTCGTACTTGCGTACATTTACCTACAGCGTTGATTTACCAATTCCGACTGTTAAACCCGAAGGAGTCAAGCAATGATAGACCGTCGTACCATTCTGAAAGGCATTACTGCCATTCCAATTCTTGGGGTTTTGGGCGCTGTGGGTGCGTCATTGCTCAGTTTCTTAAAACCAAACCTCAAACCCCTGTCTTTGCCAAAAGCCGAAGTCCCACAAAATAAGGATTTAACAGCCGCCTCGCTCGATGAATTTCCCAAAGAATGGGATGTGAAAGCATTCGTTTTCACCCAAATTACCCCTGAATACTCGAGCAAAGGCACACAACAAACCGATATTCCAGGTTATATTTTGCGCGTACCAAACATTCTTGATCCCGCAAAAATTGGTGATTTAGGACCACTGCGTGAAGGTTACGGAGAAGCCGAACACAAAGGCGCAAAATACTCGATGGTGGTCATCTCGAGAATCTGCGCCCATTTGGGTTGTATTTTTGAGTACCACACAGGTGATGAAGTCTGCACAGGATTTAATTACTGTGGTGAAAGTGTTGCAACCAAAGGCGCAGCAGGACACCCATTGTTTAGCTGCCCTTGCCACTTAAGCGTTTACAACCCCGTTGAATCTCAAGATGTTTCGGGCGTACAACGCGTTGGTAAGGTTGTTTCTGGTCCAGCACCACGCACGCCATTCCCATTTCGTTTTGTGATCGAAAGTGGCAATGTGGTGATTAAAGGTTACGGTTAAACTCGAGATTTATAAATTCAAGACACTCAATTTATGCAGTACTTTAAGGGGGAGCGCCAATGGCAGCACCAACAATTCCAAGCGCAGCAAGCACCAAAAAAGCAGGTCCGAGCGTCGGGCAAAAAATTGCGATCTGGTGGACCAAAAGCGCCAAAAACTTAGACTTATTTGACGAGAATTCCAAGGAGAAAGTCAAAACCGATCCCTGGTTTATGTTGGGTGGTATGGCACTGCTTTTCTGGTACATCACTATTGCAACTGGCACTGTTTTGATGTTCTATTATGTTCCCGATGCCACTGGACCGATTTATCAGTCATGGCTTTCAGTTAAAAATATTCTCGAGGGTGAATCAGGTTGGCTTATCTACATGACGCGTCAATTGCACAAATACGGTGCGGATGCCTTGATTGTAGCCTTAACTTTACGAATTTACCGCATGTACTTTCGTGGTGAATTTAAGTCTTACAACCAACTTTCTTATATTGCGACGGTTGTCGGTTTGATTCTGGCAATGTTCTCGGGTTTAACAGGTTATTTGCTGATCTGGAATCAACGCGCACTTTGGGCAACCAAAGTCTTTGCGACCTTCCCAACCTTTGTGGACAGCTTCCACGAGATTCCAACCATTGCGGCATTGCCAATTATTCCAGACATTCTGAAAGCTACATTGGGCGTAGCGCAAATTGGAAACATTTCAGCAAATTACATGCTTGCAGGGCTTTCGATAGGTCCTGCAACACTGACTCGTTTTTACAGCGCCCATTTCATGCTCAGTATCTTAACGATTATTCTGGTCGAAGCTTACTTTGCCCGCAAAGGCAAAGGCGACAAGGGTGCGGGCGGTGCAGGTCGCGTGCCACGCATTAACTTGCCTTGGTACTCCGTGGTGACATTCTTTGTTATTTTGGTTCTTGTTTCTATTTTCGTTCCAGTTGATACAGGCTCGCCAGCCAATTACACCGTCACACCCAATCCAATTCTTTCTGACTGGTACTTTTTGGGCTTATACCAAATGATGAAACTCTGGAAACCTGCCAGCGCAACGCTACAAACCCTACTGATACCATTGATCGCTTTTCTTGTCGTATTTCTCGATTACAGCTCAGAGCGCAACCCTTGGAAACGTCCATTCTGGACAATGGTAGGTATTTACGGACTGGTCAGTTGGTTGGCGTTCAGCATTTTGATCATCCTCAACATTGCTGACATTTACCGCGACCCGCCGTATATCTATTTGGTCAGCATGATTATGCTTGGTGGTGGCGCAATTTGGCATTTGGTGCAACGAGCCAGAAACCGTCGTGAACAAAAAGCGCTCGAGGCTGCCAAAGCCCAAGCCGCCGTTATTGCCGCCGACAAAGCCTAAAATAGAATCTCGAGCAAGTGAAAGGAGAACGCAATGAAAGGCAGCATGTGGTTGTTCACGGGTATCACGTTTGTCGCTGCGATCTCGGTTTTCTCGAGGGGTTACGCGGCACTGATGGAATTTTTTAAACTACCAACCAGCGCAGGTTTATTTTCAGTCATGTTTTACCTGATTATTTTGCTGTTTTTGCTTTCTGTGATGGGTTTTATCATGTACAGCACCGAACGCAAAAATGGCAATGTCAAAGTCAAGAACCACCTGTTTGAACGCTTGCTTGGTTATGACAAAGATGCGGTTTTACCGACACCAAAAGCAATAGATCAAAAGGAGACAAGCAAGTGAACCAAGCCATCAAAGGATTCATCGCACTCGCATTGGTAGGACTGGCGATGGTGTTCATCGTTCTGACCTTGGGCGCATTCGCCCACGCCAATCCCGACGCACCCATTCCAGGGGTCGCCTTGTTGCGCAGCATCGAGGACATCTCTGCCAACTTCTTGCCTGCCGCCTTACGCTCGAGCGACCCAACCATGCCAATGAACCGAGGTTTTGCGTACATGGGCATTACGGTACTCTTGACCGCTTTTGCCGCCGCATTGGTGTCCGATACCAGGGCAAGCACGATTGCCCGCCCGGGCAGAAGAAAGGGGGCGTAAATGGCTTCTCCAAGTTTAGACCGCTACGACCCAGATCAAGCGCCCACCTCGAGGGACAAGGGTTTTGACAAGCTTCTTGACGGCATTCACCGTGGCGTTGTCGCCATTGATCGCGGTATCAACCGTGTAATTCCAGAAGAATTCAACCCATTTTATTACTTGGGCGGCATGACCAACGTCTTATGGATTTTGCTCGTCCCAACTGGTATTTTCTTGTGGTTTTACTACAAACCCACCACCGCCGATGCTTTCTCGAGCGTCAATTACTTAACGGCGGTTGTGCCGTTCGGCGGTATTATTCGTGGTTTGCACCGTTATGCTGGCGACGGCATGATTTTGCTGGCAATTTTGCACATGCTTCGTAATTTCTTTACAGACCGTTACAGAGGCTTTAGGGACGTGCCTTGGGTGTCCGGCGTGGTCTTGTTGTTGTTGACCGGGATTGTTGGCATGACGGGTTACTTGCTGGTCTGGGATCAACGCGCCCTGATTGTTACGACTGCAATTATTCAAGCCTTGCAAAGCCTTGATGGCATTGTTGGCGGTTTGGGTTCATTCCTGGCAAAAGCCTTATTGGCTGGCAACGAACCGAATAATTTAACGCTGGCTCGTATGTTTTTCTTACACGTTGGTCCTGCGGTTTTGATTTTCTTTTTCTTATGGGTACATTATTTGCGTCTTCACCGTCCTAAGATCTGGCCTCCAATGTTCGT
Source organism: Deinococcales bacterium (assembly GCA_031391225.1). Lineage (GTDB taxonomy): Bacteria > Deinococcota > Deinococci > Deinococcales > JAAFIG01 > JANXTZ01. The sequence continues at coordinate 7,010 of JANMUC010000618.1, read as the reverse complement.
AACCCTGTTGACTATTGGCGCAGTGGTACTGGCAGCGGGTATTTTACCTGTCGAGAAAACCCTTGCAGCGGGCGTGTCACTTTCACCAGATCAAGTCCCGATTGTTTATGACGTCTTCTACCTTTTACCAGTCCTTGCCTTGCCAAGTTTGGGCGGTGCTGGCGTGTTGGCATTGCTGGTTTTGATTTTTGGCATTTTGTTTATCGTGCCTTGGTTACCCCGCAAGAAGCACCGTTATGTCAACGTGGCGTTTGTGACCCCAGAAAATTGCACGGGTTGCCAACTTTGCGCGATTGACTGCCCATTTGACGCCATTGTGATGGTTGAAGGTGCAAATCCAAACCCTCGAAATAAAGAATTGGCTGTGGTCAACGACGACAAATGCGCCGAATGCGGCATTTGCGTTGGCGCTTGCCCCTTCCATGCGATTAACTTGCCCTTGGCTAATGAAGACATGATTAAAGACAAGGTGGTGGCACTCCTTTCATGACACAAGCAACTGAAATCAGTACCGAAAATAAGCACATTGCTAAAAACGGCAAACCAAAAATCATTGGTTTTGTCTGCGAGTGGAGCTTGGGACGCAACGACATCATTCACGAAGATGGCACGGTCAAAGGTTACGAGCACATCAAAACCATCAAGATTCCTTGCAGTGGTTTTGTCAAAACCGAATGGGTCACGGTGGCATTTGAAAATAATGCTCAGGGCGTATTCGTGCTCGGTTGCCCCTTGGGCGACTGTCACTTTAACGAGGGCAATTTTATTATCAACGAACGCCTCAGCCAGCATGTCACGCGCCTTACAAACCGCAAAACCATTGACGATGCCGGACGGGTCGCCGAACTGTACTTGGGTGTGACCGCCAACAGCGAATTCACCCAGTCGCTCGAGGATTTCAGCCGTTATATTGAAAGCCTGCCGCCACTTGCTGCACCCGTCAAGAAAGCCAAAGGTGCTGCCAAACCCGCACCCAAAGCTGCCGCACCAGCTTCAGCAGCAGGAGGTGACGCATGAGTCAACCCGCCCAGGATATAGAAAATCATGATGTGATGCGCGTCGAAACCGAGGGTGTCGAAACCCAAGAAAAAGACGAAAAAGGTATCAGTTACATCATGAATTTGGTGGGATTGTACCTGTTGTTTGCGATTTGCATGGTTGCCATTGCTTGGTTTGGTGTTTTCAGCGAAGTCTAAAATACTCAGCTCGAGCCGCCTGAAGTTTTAAGCCAAATCAATCCTGCTTCGAGACTGTCTCAAGCAGGATTTTTGATCGGTGTTTGCGATATTCTGAAGATCAATCCGAATTTGAAATTTGTGTCTGTAAAAATCGGGCACGCCAAGTGATCCCTCAAAAAAGCGTACACTTTTACTTCAGTCACTTCATTTTAGGAAAGCCAGTATGATTCGCAGCAAAAACACGGTCACTGAGGATAAACCAAAAACGCTCGAGCAACTTTCGATGACCCCGCATGTGGTCATCGAACGAGGGTTTTGGCGCGATCAGCAGGTCTTGATCAAACGACTTAAAGACATGAGCCGCAAAAACCCTGAAGTGCTCGAGCGTTTTGAACGCGAGGGCGAAGTGATGGTGAAACTCGACCACCCCAACATTCCCAAACTCTTGTACCTCGAGCCTGGTTTGGTGGTGCGCGAATGGGTCGAAGGTCGAACCTTGTACTATCACTTGGAAGAAGACCGAAAAATAGACCTGCCGCGCGTCTTACACATTGCTCGGGGCGTGCTGGCAGCCATCAACCACGCCCACTCTCGGGGCGTGATTCACCTGGATTTAAAACCTGGCAACATTTTGCTCGAGGATTGGGACCGGGTGCGGGTGATCGATTTTGGTTGCGCCAAAGATTTGACTTTGGAAAGCATCACCCACGTTGGCGCTCGGCTTGGTACGCCCAATTACATGGCTCCAGAGCAATTTAAAGGCACTCGTCACGATGTGCGCAGCGATGTTTACAGCATCGGTGCGATCATTTACGAAATGAGCGTTGGTCAACTGCCATTTTCGGATGCTTTCGCCTGGCTGGCTGGGCGCGGCAAACCACCCACGATTTGGTCGGAGCATTCTGGCTTAAATCAAATCTTGCAAAAAGCCATGCAGCGCGTTCCAGAATCTCGGTTTCAAACGGTGCTCGAGATGTTGATTGCGCTCGAGCAACTCGAGCCTTAAAAAACCCCAAATTGTTGCTCGAGCCAGTACAATGTTTCCAGAATGGTCATTGAACCATCCACTTCAAGCACCGCAAAACCCAGACTTCGCGCTCGAGTTGCGATCCAGACAGCGGTACTCGAGTCTCTGGACATCCAGCGTTCAAAAGTTTCTTGTGGGTTTTGGGTTTGCTCGAGCAACTTCCAAGCCCATTCGCGTTTTGCATAATGTTCGCGTTGAAAACTGGAGGTTGGGATGAGATACACGGGCTTTACTTCAAGCTCAAGACTTGCCATTAGGTCTGGCATGAACGGCATTCCTTCAGCAATAACTTGTCCTTCGAGTTTATGTACATCCTCGAGTGCAAATTCGCCCAATTCACGGTTGGCTTGCAGTTCATCGGCAATCATCATCTCGAGCGGGCGAGTCATGGCTTGAAGCCAAGAACGATCTTGAAAGGTTTTTAAAGTTTGACCATCTCTGGCACGCTCGAGGTGTTGCTGGTAATGCTCGTCGCAGTGGTACTGGGCAAGACCGTGTTTTTGAGCGAACAAATCACAAACCGTACTTTTCCCAGCGCAGGGCGAACCACCAACAAACAGGGTATTTTCAAAGGGCATAATTTGATCCTCAAAGAAATGATAGCGGTTGACTACTGGCGTAAGGTTTATGCGAACGCCTTTGTTTTTTTGTTATGCTAACCTCCCAAACAAACGTTCAATTCTCGAGCCTGTCTCGGGAGGAAAGCTCGAGGTTTTTATGGCACGGGTTTCCAAGTATTACGACGTACTGCGCGACGAACACGGCGAGAGATTCCTCGAGGTGGCGGTCACGGGATTTCCATTGTTGCGACTGCCTTTAATGAACAAATCCACGGCTTTTACCCGATCTGAGCGCGAACTGCTCGAGCTTGACGGTTTGCTACCGCCACATGTCAGCACGGTGGAAGAACAAAAAGAACGCTCCTATCAACGTTACCGATTGCAAAACAACGCCCTCGAGAAACATATTTATTTGCGCAACTTGCAAGACCGCAACGAAGTTCTATTTTTCGCGTTGGTCGAAGATCACTTGGAGGAGATGCTGCCGATTTTGTACACGCCAACCGTGGGCGATGCGGTCAAATTGTTCAGTCACATTTACCGTTTCCCGCGCGGACTGAGCATTTCCACCGACAACCTCGAGCATTCCGATCAAGCCCTCTCCAACGTGCCACTCGAGGATGTGCGGATGATTGTCGCCACCGACTCGAGCGCGATTTTGGGCATTGGCGATCAGGGTTTTGGCGGCATGGCGATCAGCATTGGGAAACTTTCAATTTACACCGTGGCTGGCGGCGTTGGACCCGACAAGACGCTGCCCGTCGGTTTGGATGTCGGCACGGACCGCCAAGACTTAATCAATGATCCGCTTTATTTGGGCGTCAAGCACAAACGTTTGACAGGCGAGGCATACGATAACTTCATTGACACGTTTGTCGAATCTGTGACCGCGCGGTATCCAAAAGCCATCATTCAATGGGAGGACTTTTCCAAAGACACCGCCTTCCGCGTGCTCGAGCGTTACCGAAAGCTCGTGCCGAGTTTTAACGACGACATTCAAGGCACGGGGGCGGTCACGCTGGCGGGAGTGCTGAATGCTTTAAAACTCAAAAACGAGCGTCTCGAGGATCAGACCGTGGTGATTCACGGCGCGGGCGCGGGTGGCATCGGTGTCGCCTGGGCAATCCGTCAGGGCTTGATGCGGGCAGGTTTGAGCGCCACGCAAGCCCATGACCGCGTGCTGGTTTTGGATTCCAAGGGCTTGTTGCTTGAGGATCGCAGCATGGAAGCCTACAAGCACGATTACCGTCAGACGCTCGAGCGCGTCGCAGGATGGACGGTGACGGGCGCAGCGCCAAGTTTGCTCGAGACAATCCAGAACGCAAAAGCCACGGTCTTGCTGGGGCTTTCAGGGCAAGGTGGGGTGTTTACCGAACCTGTGGTCAAGGCGATGCTCGAGAATACGGCACGTCCGATTATTTTCCCGCTTTCAAACCCAACCGCCAACACCGAAGTCCTGCCCGAAGACGCGCTACGTTGGACGAACGGCGCGGCAATTGTTGCCACGGGCAGCCCATTTGAAGATGTGGTCTTAAACGGCAAGACATACCCAATTGGGCAAGGCAACAACGCCTTCATCTTCCCCGGTTTGGGCTTCGGCGCGGTGCTGGCTCGAGCCAGGGAAATCACCGACAGCATGGTGCTCGAAGCAGCGTACACACTCGCAGAAGAAACACCGCAAAGCTCCTTGGATGCTGGACGCGTTTACCCACGGATTTCAGGATTGCGTGAGGTCAGCATCAAAGTGGCAGCTCGAGTCATGCAGAAAGCCCTTGAAGATGGTGTGGCTGCCGAATACCGCATTCGGGGTTTGGACTTGGCGGCGCTTGAAGCGTTTGCCCGAACAAGATTCTGGCATCCAAAATACCTGCCGTTTCGCAAGCACACTTAAACCTCTAGCAACTTCATTTTTAGCCCTCAGACACGAATCACCCACTGCCCCTCCACCCTCATCCCCGACCCTGTCTTGCCCTTAAAGCAGCACCTTCGGGCTTGGGCGCTTCTCCCGCTTGCGGGAGAAGGGAGTTTTCTTTCTTTACACGTGTGGCTCGAGGTTCTTGTCTTTCATTTCAAAAAGAGTACGTCTTGGACGTGCTCTTTTTGTTTGGTGACGCTCGAGTGACGGTGTTTGTTGCAGACTAAAAGCACGTCAACCTATACACAAGGCGCTGTAAACCATCAACCAGACTGCCTGAATAGCAAAAACTCGGTTTGATGTAACCGCCATATGACCAGACATGGCGCATTCTGAACAGAAGTTTAAGGTATACGAACTTTGTATCTCTGACCGAAGAATTTTGAACCGTCACATGACGCCGCGATGAACGTTCTAAGGGCATCACTTTTAAGGAGCAAACCATGAACATATTCTTGATTTTTCTTGCCGCCGTCGCTTTCGCCCTTGGTGGCATTGCCATGAAATACGCCGAAGGACTCTCGAGATTCACGCCAAGTCTTGTGGTAATGGCATTGTTTGTTTTGGGCGCAGGCATTCAAACCATTGCCATGAAACAACAACAAATGAGCGTGACTTACATTGCGGTGCTTGGACTCGAGGCGCTGCTGGCATTTGGTTTTGGAATCATTTTTTTCAAGGAAGGTTATGCGTTGACCAAATTGGCTGGGGCAGCGTTGGTCGTGGTTGGCGTGGCTTTTTTGAGAAGTTAAAAGCAAGCGGGACTTAAATCGCTACTTTTCTTGAAATGTTACATTGACATGAAGTGATAAGCGCTGACACACAAATTTTAAAACGCCTGAAAGGTTTGGTCATCAAACGTCCCGGCATGACGCTCGGTTTATGGGGCGAGGCGGGCATTGGTAAAACCCACACCACGCAAAACCTGCTTCGTGAAACCCACTGTGAATACCTCAGTCAACACGCAACAAGTTCACTGGCAAATCTGGCACGCGCCTTACCAAAACCCAAGAAATTACCTGTTTGGGCACAAACCATCCTGGGTAAACTCGAGCAAGGCGAATACTTAAGCACTGACCAGAGCACCAGCGCCTTGGCTGCCGTGCTGTCCGAAAGCGCCCCTTTCATTTTGCATCTCGAGGATGTTCACGAAACCAGCACCGAACAACTCGAGTGGATTGTGGCACTGGCAAACGTGGTGACACGTTTAAAAGGTGTTGCCTTGCTTGTGACCAGCCGTAACGCGCCACCAGAGCCGTTTGAAGCCCTTCGGCTCGAGGTGCTGGGCTTTGAAGCGGCAAAAGTTTTGCTGGAAGAGGAAGCCAGAGCCGCACTGCCACTGGAGGCGATTGAGTGGATTCATGGCAGGGCGGCTGGAAATCCGCTGTTTACGCTCGAGTTTTTTAAGTTTTTGGCACGCCTTGGTTTTATTTGGAACGACGGGCAACAATGGCGTTGGCACATTCCAAAACAAGACATGATGCCCGCCACTGTCGAAGCATTGATCGAACAAATGCTGAACCAAGCCGTCTCGAGCCAGGTTTTAACTGATGTGCTGGCAGCCAAAACCATGCTGCCCAGGGACACAAACTTTGACTTGTGGGCAAATGTTGTCGGGATTTCTCGAGAAGAGCTGAACGATGTCATCAGCGAGCTGTCCAAAAGAGGCATTCTGATCAATCACGAATTTGCACACCCGTTGTTTGGAGAGGTCAGTGCCCGAAAAGTATCGCTCGAGAAACGCCAGAATCTTGCGCGAAAGGCATTGGATTCCTTACGGGACAGTCCTTTGCTTGGCGTTTCATTTATCGAACATGCGTCACTGACGCCACTGGAAAGCCAACAATGGATTGAACGCGCTGTTGCCCAAGCTGCCAGCGCCAACAACCTAGCCCTGGCTTGCGATCTAAAAATTCGAGCCTTGGATTGGTACGAACCAGATGTACAACAACAACTTGGTTTAGAGGTTGCCAAAGAGATACGGTTTTACAATTTACCCAAAGCCGCAAGCTTATTTGAACGCTTTAAACCGCAGTTGGCAGACGACATTTACGTTTATGCCGAAGTTTTGGCTCGAGTTGGACAGTTAAGCGATGCCAAACAACTGCTTGAAAACATGCCAGAGAGCTTCAAAATCGATTCAGGATGGCTCGAGCATCTGGTTATGATTCACAACGATGCCGAAGATCATGTTGGAGCAGTTGCCAAGTGGGACGAATACAAACAACTTCGCTCGAGCAAAAATCCGAAATTCTTATACAAAGTGGCACAAAGCCTGACCGTGCTCAGCCGATTTAAAGACGCTGTCACCATACTCGAGTTCGCATTGC
>JANMUC010000600.1:0-1999 GCA_031391225.1 Deinococcales bacterium | reverse complement strand
GTTTGGTGATGGATTACGAGCGGGTGGTGGAAGTCAGTTTGGGCTGGGTGTATGCGGCAATGGTTCGGTTGATGGTGAAACGATTGGTAAAGTATCCGTGAGAGACGAATTCAAACAAGCTCTAGGAAATCCAATCACCTTTATCTCAGGACCAAGTGCCACCTCTGACATTGAACTTAACCGCGTCGAAGGGGTTCATGGACCTCGGACACTCGAGGTTGTTCTTGTTCCGTCTACAACGCACTAACGTTGTCGAGTGCAAACGCCAATTCCAAGTGAATGCTTGAGTCGTTGGCAGACTTGAATACAGCGCCTTGCAAATACTTTGACGCGCTTCGCGCTTTCACTCCTTTGCAAGGCACTGCTTGTTTCTGCTCGCATAGCTCGAAAATGATTGACAAACTGCGTCAATCATTTTGAAATTTGCTGTAGATTCGAGGTGCTGAGTTTCAGCCTGCTGGTACAAGTACGAGGTTGGCAAGAAAACGAATTAAAGATTGATTGCACAACCCAAAGCGTTTACCAACCTCGAGTTTTTTGAGCGTCTTGGTTTCTTGTAGCTTGCTTTCGGGGTTTCGATTTGAAGTGCTTTACGCTAACCGATAGCAAAATTCAAAAACAGCAAATTCTGTGTGAAGAATGGCGAGCACAAACCCGAGATTTGGGATTCTGGATCAACTGGCATACAATCGCGCCGTGTCCCTTCCCGTGCTCGAGATCATGCCCGAATTGCGTTTGGCGCTTGAGAAAAACCGCATTGTGATTCTGAGGGCGTCGCCTGGTGCGGGTAAAAGTACGGTTGTGCCGCTCGAGCTTTTAAAAGAATCTTGGTTGGCGAACCAAAAAATCATCATGCTTCAACCGCGTCGTCTGGCGGCTCGAGCGGTGGCGGCACGAATGGCGGCGCAACTTGGGCAAACTATTGGGCAGACCGTAGGTTATCAGGTGCGACTCGAGCGAAAAATCTCGAATGCCACAAGGCTCGAGGTCGTAACTGAAGGCATCCTGACACGGCGGGTGCAATCTGACCCAACACTCGAGGGTGTGGGTTTGGTGATCTTTGACGAGTTTCACGAACGCAGTTTGCACGCCGATACCGCGCTGGCATTGGTACGTGAAGTCCAAGCCGCTTTGCGCGAAGATTTGCGGGTGCTGATCATGAGCGCCACGCTGAACGCCGAACAACTCTCGAGTTTGCTGAATGCGCCCGTGATCGCCAGCATCGGACGGAGTTTTCCAGTCGAGATCAAGTACGAAACTCGAGAACCCGATGATGTTTTGCGGACGGTGCTCAGAACGGTACGGCAAACAATCGAGCAACACGATGGCGACATTCTGGTGTTCTTGCCAGGAGCATCGGAGATCAAACGCATTGAAGCCGGTTTGAGCGACCTCGAGCATGTTGCCGTGCGCCCACTGTACGGCGATTTACCGCTCGAGGCGCAACAAACCGCCATTTTGCCAGGGCGCGAACGTCGCGTGGTGCTTGCCACAAATATTGCCGAAACCAGCCTGACCATTGAAGGCGTTCGAGTTGTCATTGACAGTGGTTTGGCTCGAGTCTCGAGGTTTGACGCAGGCACAGGTTTTACGCGGCTCGAGACGACCCGAATTACGGTTGACAGTAGCGACCAACGCGCTGGACGGGCGGGACGGGTTGCGCCAGGAATTTGTTACCGCCTCTGGACGGCTGCCGCCCACGCCAGCCTGAACTTGCAACGCAACCCCGAAATACTCGAGGCTGACCTTGCACCCTTGGCGCTCGAGGTTGCCGCCTGGGGTTCGAGTGATTTGCAATGGCTGACAGCCCCGCCCGTTGGCGCGTTGGCGCAAGCCAAAACCTTGCTCGAGGATTTGAACGCAATCGCGCAGGGGGTCATCACCGCGCATGGACGGTCAATGCACGCCCTCGGCACACACCCAAGGCTGGCACACTTGCTACTTGAGGGTCACCGTTTGGGCTTTGGCAACCTGGCAAGCGACCTTGCCGCGCTGCTCG
>JANMUC010000588.1:0-2692 GCA_031391225.1 Deinococcales bacterium | reverse complement strand
CCTCCTCGAGCACGGGTTTTGAGTTCGAGAATAGGGTAGCCGATCATGGTTTCCAGGTATCGGCTGTTCGTGCCGTGTTGTCGAAGGTCGTAAACCATTGTGCCAATAGCTTGAAGCGCTTGGTATTTGTTGGCATCGCGTAAATCCAGCAGGTCATCTATAAATGGTGGGTAGCCTTGAATGTCGTTTGGTTCGTAAGGGTAGCGAATGATGGAAAGCATTTAGAGTGGTAGTTTACAACATACCAATTTGAGAATCAAGATGTTTTCAACTTTCTGGCAGTAAAGTCCAAAATTCTCAAGCTTAGATTTGAAACGAAATCAGAAAAAATCTCGAGCATTCCGTGCCACAAGTCTTCACTTTGTTTTAAGTTTGATGCCAAGTTTGCCAATCACCAAAAATGCTATCTTTTGGGCATGAAGCTCGAGTCCTACTGGCTGATTCGTCCCGAATTCGACATTGCGCCTTTTGCGGCAGAACTCGAGTTGTGCTTGGCTGAAGCTCTAAAAACGGGTGTCGTACCGAAATTACCAGTTCCGACTTGGGCGTTTTTGATTTGGCTGAATCACAGCAAACAGTATTTGATGCACGGCACTGGCGACCCAAGCATCACTATGTTTGAGCCTCGGCAATCCAATGACGTTGGTTGGTTTGGGAGTCAAAAAGCGGTTTACGCTGCCTCGGACGGTATTTGGGCAATGTTTTTTGCCATTCTCAATCGTCCCACCGTTCCGATGAGCATTAGCAATTCGGCTGTGAGGCTCGAGACGATTCCAGAGCAAGACATTTACTTTTTTAGCGTGACCGATACGGCGATCACACAAGGTGCTTTTCATCAGGGTTGGGTCTATATTTTGCCTCAAGATGGTTTTGAGCAAGAGCCGTCCCAAGTGCGTGAAGGAGTCAAAGCACAAACCCATCATTGGGCAAGTTTGCAAGCGGTCAAGCCATTGTTTCGGGTGGCTATCGAGGCTGATGACTTTCCTTTTTTGCACCAAATCCGAGCGCACAATGATGAAATCCTTTGGCAACGGGTTGAACGCAACCACGACGGCTTTCCCTGGCTCGAAGATTGAACGGCGGTGCTTCCAAGTTTCTGGCAGTTTGGAGTAGAATCAGACCAATGAAAGGCTTTGCTGCAAAACTCGAGCTTCCAGGGCGCAACCTTCGCTCGGGTATTGTCTTGTCCTCCCCTGCGGGGGATATTTTGGTTTTGGGTGTGAAACCCTAAGAATGTTGCCGTAACCCAAGAATTTGTAGGGGCGCACAACAGTGCGCCCTTCAACGTGAAGGAGAACCTAGAAATGCTCGACATTAAATTTATTCGTGAAAACCCCGAAACCGTCAAAAAAGCGATTCTCGAGAAAGCGTTAAAGCTTGATCTGAATGCGCTGCTTGAGTTGGATGCCAAGATTTTAGCGTTGCGTAAAGAAACCGAGGAAGTTCAAGCTGAAGCAAACCGTGTGGCAAAAGAAATTCCCAAAGCCGAAGCGAGCGAACGCGCTGGCATGGTCGCCAAAGGCAAGGAACTGAAAACCAAACTCACTGATCTCGAGCCTTCATTGCGCAATCTCGAGGCTGAATTGCGCGATTTGATGTTGCAAGTGCCGCAAATTCCTTGGGCGGGCGCTCCTGTCGGTGCTGACGAATCGTTCAACCTCGAGATTAAAAAAGTTGGCACGCCTCGAGTCTTTGATTTCACGCCGCTAGACCATGTAGCACTGATTGAGAAAAACGGTTGGGGCGAACTTGAACGCATCTCGAGGATTTCGGGAACGCGTTCGTATGCTTTAAAAGGTGATTTGGCGGTTTACGAGCAAGCGCTTTTAAGGTTCGCGTTTGACCAGATGATTGCGGCGGGTTTTACCGCCATGACCGTGCCGAGTTACGCGAGGGAAGAAGTCTTTACGGCGCATGGGCAATTCCCTGCGGCTCGAGATCAGGTTTACGAGATGGAAGGTTCAGAATTGTTTCTCTCGGGCACTGCCGAAGTGCTGCTGAACAGTTTACACGCGGGCGAAATCCTAACCGAAGATGATCTGGCTGCGGCTTATGTTGCCATCTCGCCATGCTTTCGAGCTGAGGCTGGTGCGGCGGGCAAGGACACTCGAGGATTAATTCGCGTGCATCAATTTAACAAGGTCGAACAATACGTGCTCTGCAAAGCCGACCCGCTCGAGTCTGAAATGTGGTTCGAGAAGTTGCTGGGCAATGCCGAAAGCCTCTTGCAAGCCCTCGAGTTACCGTACAGGTTGCTCGAGACGAGCACGGGTGACATGGGAACGGGTAAGGTTCGGATGATCGACCTCGAGAGTTGGGTTCCGAGCGAAAACCGTTACCGCGAAACGCATTCTTGCAGTGCGTTGCACGACTGGCAGGCGAGACGGGCAAATTTGCGTTACCGCGACAGTGAGGGCAAAGTGCGTCATGCCTTCACGCTGAACAACACGGCACTCGCAACGCCTAGAATTCTGGTGATGATGCTCGAGAACCATCAAAACCCTGATGGCACGGTCAATATTCCTTTCGCGGTGCAGCCGTACATGAATGGCAAGACCAAACTCGAGGCGACCAAAAAACGCGCTTCTCAATGAAGAAATCACGTGCTGTAAGGGCGAGGCATGCCTCGCCCCTACGTGGTCAACTGTTCATCTCGGAGCTTCGGGATTTTTGTTTTATACTTTGCCCATGC
>JANMUC010000576.1:0-3613 GCA_031391225.1 Deinococcales bacterium | reverse complement strand
GTCGGCTCGCCCATCGCGCACATTGGCGTGCAAATTTCGGACTCACCTTATGTCGCGGTTTCGATGCGCATCATGACCCGCATGGGCAACAAGGTGCTCGAGGTTCTGGGCAACAACGATTTTGTTCACTGTTTGCACAGTGTCGGTCTGCCGCTCGAGCCTGGTCAAAAGGATGTTCCGTGGGCTTGCAATCAAACCCAGAAGTACATCTCGCATTTTCCAGAAGAACGCGCCATCTGGAGTTACGGCAGCGGTTACGGCGGCAACGCTCTGTTGGGCAAGAAATGCTTTGCCCTGCGAATTGCCAGCGTTCTGGCTCGGGACGAGGGTTGGTTGGCGGAACACATGCTGATTCTGGGCGTCAAAGACCCTGCGGGCGAAAAAACGTATGTCGCGGCAGCCTTCCCGAGCGCCTGCGGTAAAACCAATTTTGCCATGCTGATACCGCCCAAACCATTTTTGGACGAAGGCTGGGAAATCACCACCGTCGGCGATGACATCGCCTGGATCAAACCTGGCAGCGACGGCAAAATTTACGCCATCAATCCCGAGAACGGTTTTTTTGGTGTCGCCCCTGGCACCAACGACTCGAGCAACCCAAACGCCATGGCGAGCATTCAACAAAACACGATTTTCACCAACGTCGCCCTGACCGACGACGGCGATGTCTGGTGGGAAGGCATGACCAAAACCCCGCCCGCGCACCTGATCGACTGGATTGGGCAAGACTGGACTCCTGACTGTGGTCGCAAAGCCGCGCATGCCAACTCGAGGTTCACTGCGCCAATTTCGCAATGCCCAAGCATTGACGACCAAGCCGATAATCCTGCTGGCGTGCCGATCAGTGCCTTTATTTTCGGTGGTCGTCGCTCGAGTGTCGTGCCGCTGGTTTATCAGTCGTTTAACTGGAATTACGGTGTCTACGCCGCCGCGACAATGGGTAGCGAAATGACCGCTGCCGCCGCCGGTAAACTCGGTGAGGTTCGGCGCGACCCTTTCGCCATGTTGCCTTTTACGGGCTATCACATGGGCGATTACTTCAACCACTGGCTTAATTTCGGGCGCAGCATTCACAACCCACCACGTATCTTTAACGTCAACTGGTTTCGCAAAGACAAAGACGGCAATTTCTTGTGGGCTGGTTTCGGCGAGAACATGCGCATCCTCAAATGGATTGTCGAACGCGCCAGGGGACACGCCGCCAGCATCGAAAGCCCACTCGGTTGGATGCCAACGTACGACGACATTGACTGGCGCGGACTTGATTTCTCGAGAGACGATTTTGAAAACCTGATGAGTGTTGAACGTGAAGCTTGGCAGCAAGAAATCGTTGGTCACGACGAATTGTTTGTGAAGCTCTACGACAAGCTGCCCAAAGAATTTATCTTCATTCGTGAACTGATTCTCTCGAGCTTATGGCGTGCGCCCGAACACTGGGGTTTAGCGCCAGAGTAATGGACTGTAGCTCGCCTGAAGCCCCTCATCCGTCAGCTTCTTGATCCCAAAACGCACCTTCGGGCGGGATCGCTTCGCTGACACCTTCTTGACCATAAAACGCACCTTGCGGGCTGTTCGCGCTCCCGTAGGGAGAAGGATAAGAACCTCGAGCCACACGTGTAGAGCAACAAATCCCCCTTCTCCCGCACGGCGGGAGAAGCGCCCCAAGCCCGAAGGTGCTGCCGTAAGGGGCAAGAAGGGTTGGGGATGAGGGTGGAAAAAGGGTGACTCGAGTTCAAATGCCCTAAAAGCCTTTTTAATTTCTCGAGTTCCACAAGGAGACATCATGTTGGGGTTGCTCGAGCAAAGTCCGTTGTTGTTGTTGTTTTTGGTGGCTGGGATTGGGTATCCAATTGGGCGTTTGAAACTGGCGGGTTTTTCGCTTGGGGTTTCGGCGGTGTTGTTCACGGGTTTGGTATTTGGCTCACTCTCGAGCAATTTGAAGCTGCCCGAGGTGGTGTATCAGTTTGGGTTGGTGTTGTTTGTCTACACGATTGGACTCTCGAGTGGACCTGGTTTTTTTGCGGCGTTGCGGCGCAAGGGTTTGCGCGATAATTTGTTTGCGCTTGGAATTTTGTTTGCGGCGGGCGCTATGGTGGTTTTTGCCAGCTTGCTTTTCAAGTTAGGGTTTGCTAGTGCCGCAGGCTTGTTCGCAGGGGCTTTAACCAACACTCCAGCCCTCGCTGGAGTACTCGAGACGCTTAAATCTGTTGCTCCCAAAGCGTTACTCGAGCAAGTGTTGGTCGAACCGGTGGTGGCGTATTCGGTGGCGTACCCGATTGGTGTGATTGGAATGCTGTTGGCGATTGGTCTGTTCGAGCGTTTATGGCGTATTGATCAGCGACTTGAGGCGAGCAGAGCGCCAGAATTGAAGGGTTCTTTTGAGGGCATCACGCATCAGAGTGTGATGGTCACGGCGTCAAATTTTCAAACAAAACCGATCACGCAAATTGCCAAAGAACGCGGTTGGCATGTGGTGTTTGGGCGTTATCAACATGCGAACACTTTAAGTCTGGTTAGTCCCGAAACGCGACTTCAACCTGGCGATGTGATCAGTTTGGTCGGTTCACCGAGCGAAGTCAACGCCGTCATGAACGAACTGGGCGAACCCAGTGCTGAAGCGCTCGAGTTAAACCGCTCGAACCTCGATTTTCGTCGGGTGGTGGTTTCCAACCCCAGCGTTGCGGGACGGAGCTTAAACCAACTCGAGTTGCCACAACATTTTGGGGCGATCATCACGCGGGTTGGGCGCGGCGATGTGGATTTACTGCCGAACAAAGATTTCAAACTCGAGTTGGGTGATCGGGTGCGGGTGGTTTGTGCGCCAAATCAGATGAACGAGGTGGCTCGATTTTTGGGCGATTCGTACCGTGCCATTTCTGAGATTGATATCATGACCTTCAGCGTTGGGATTGCGCTTGGCTTGCTGCTCGGTGCAATCAGTGTGCCGCTGCCTGGCGGCTCGAGTTTGAAACTTGGCATTGCGGGCGGTCCACTGATTGTGGGTTTGATTTTGGGGGCACTGGGTCGTACTGGGTCGGTGGTCTGGCAGTTACCGCACAGCGCCAACTTGACTTTGCGGCAATTGGGCGTGATTTTGTTTCTGGCTGGCGTTGGCACGCGTTCGGGCTTTGCGTTTGTCAGCACATTCGCGGGCGGCGGTGGCATCTTGTTGTTTCTGGTAGGTGCTTTAGTTACGTGTTTTACGGCTTTTTTAACGCTTTGGGTGGGTTATAAAATCTTAAAAATTTCGTTTCCGATTTTGACTGGAATGCTGGCGGGCATTCAAACCCAACCCGCCGTTCTGGCATTCGCCAACGAACGCGCCCAGAATGACTTGCCAAACATTGGTTACTCGAGCGTTTATCCAATGGCGATGGTTGCCAAGATTTTGATTGCCCAACTGCTACTGACGGTATTGCGTTAAGAATATGAAAAACCTCGGGCTTACAGCACCTTGCACAATGTTTGACGCGAAGGGCGACCATGCCCGATAGCAGCCGTGTTAAAAGTCAAGCCCCCTCCAAAAGTGGTTTGGTCACATCTACCCAAGGCTTCCCATCCCGCACCATCGCATTCAACACGCCCAATAACTTGCGCATACATGCCACCAAAG
>JANMUC010000063.1:0-4455 GCA_031391225.1 Deinococcales bacterium | reverse complement strand
GCGTGGACCGCCTCACTTAAAGCCGCGGACGTTGTGGCGACACTCGAGGCAGCGGAACGACTCGGAGGAGTAGGCGGTCAAGCGCTTGCGGTGGCGGCTCGAGAAGCATTTTCTGCCTCAATGGGCAACACTGCCATAATCGGTGCAATTGTCGTTGTGGGCGGGGCTTTAATTGCCTGGAGGTTTTTGCCAAAACGGAATGTGGCAACACATGAATAGGATTTAAACAAAAACTCGAGCCACGGGCAAATGCTGGTGGCTCGAGTTTTATCTCAAATTTTAAGGTTATTTATTCCAAGAAAAACCCGTTTTATCGTAACCCCGTAATTTGTTACCTTCGGGCAGGAAGTATCCATAACTTCCCTCAGTCCGTGATGCCCAGGAGTCGAACCAATCCCCAAAGGCGGTAACCAAATCGTCTGGAATATTTGTAAAATCTTCTTGCAAAGGTTTCACGATTGATTGAATCATGGTATCAATTTCGCTACGCGTCAAACGAACTGGGGCGGTAAATTGAGCGCCCGAGATGCCTTGTGGCAGGTTGAAAGTTTTGAACAATGGATTCTCGAGCAGCGGTGTGGCAGTTAAATAAGCCTCGAGTTTGCTTTGATTGCTGCCAATGACGATTGCATTGTTCTTGTTGACAATCGAAATCTCGAGTGTCCTGCTCGTCTCACCTTGCCCTTGTGTTTGAGTGATGGTAAGTGCGTCAAAACCACCCAGGGGTTTGCGCTCAATGGTTGGAGCAACATCGTTGGGGTCTGTGCTGGTGGTTTGAGTCAGTGCCTCTTTTAAAGCCGTCTCGAGGTCGTTCAGAATCAGTGCTCCATCTTGGGTTTTGGCGTAAAAGATAGTTTCAGAATCTGGACTGAGAACATCACCTAGAAAACCTGCTCCCAGTAACCCAAGAGTCGAAGTACCCAAGCTGCCAAGCCCAAGGCTCGAGGCAAGCGAACTGGTGTCGGGAATGTTACTGTTGATAACGCCCCATTCATTGCCTAGACGGGTTTTGAGTTTGGTAAAAACATCCAAGACTTCTTTTTGTTCGCTGGCGCTCAATTCTAACTCTGGCAACCACGTTTGCAGGTAGTCAAGCCAGCCGTTGGTGTCGGTGGCAAATACGCTGGCACTCGGGGCGGTGCTGGGTAAATCTTGCAGCAACTCGAGTTTTGCCGGGGCATACGTCAGCAATTTGTACAATGCTACGTCTCCACCGTTTGGATTGAGTTGCGATAAACTGCGAGTTTCCACGCCGTCGGCAACGATGCTCGAGACACCAGCGCTGGCGTTCAGGGTTTTTAAAACCGTCAAGATGTTTTTGGGAACGGTCTTGTCGCGTTGCAATAATTGTGCGATTGCCGAGTAGTGAATCATTGTTTTGAAAAATCCATCGCCAATGCCATTGTTTACGGCTTGGTACGTCGGATTGTTGACGATCACTGGCAAAACTTGTCCGTTCAATCGTTTCAAGTATCCGCGCAAGACATCGCTATTGCTCGAGATGTAAAAGATATTGTTGCCAATGCCTGCCGCCATGCCGTCACCTAGGGCTGCGAGGTAATTGCCTTCACGGAGTTTGTCTTTTGCGTTGGTGCGCTTGATGGCGTCATTGAAGGATTTTGTGAAGGCGTTGACGATCAGGTTTTTTGGGGTCATGCGAACCACTGCCAGAAACTCTGGGTTGCCACCCACGCTGTACGCAGATACCGCAACATCCCGAATCGAACCGATCATTGTCCGAACCGTCAAGTCTTTCAGCAAATCTGGAATGCCCATATCCCTACCCATTTCGCTCGAGAGTGCTTCATTCAGCAGTGTTCCCAAAAACTTCTGGGTGTCTTCACCAAAAGAACCTGTTTGCGCCACCGATTCTTGTAAATCCTTGGCTTCGATCACCGCCAGCGCATTGTCAGGAAAGTAACGCGTTAAGGGTGTGGCGACAGCGCTCGAGGAAAGGGCAATGGTCAGGATCAGAATGGATTTGCGTAACATGAGTTTTAGTCTAGCATTCGGATGATTAGACCCTTCACATAAATCAATTGATACCGTGTGTTTGACAGCGTTTTGATCTGGCTTTGTGATGTTGCAAGAATTTCATTTTTCAGACTCGGGTAACAAAAAACAGGCGACTGACACGAGTCGCCTGTTCAATATCCAAGTTGTTCTATCTGGATTTCAGTTTGGTCCAAACCGCGTCGTACAGTTTCAGGTTCGCGCCAATGTCGGCGGTAAACTCGAGTTTTGCCATTTCGCCATCGCTCGGGTAAATCACGGTGTTCTTGACATCTGCTTTGCTCATGAAGGCTTTTGAAGCCTCATTCGGGCTGGCAAATTGATTGAAGTCACTGAGTTGTGCTCCGACTTTGGCATCCAGGATGTAATTGATAAATTGTGTCGCCAGGTCTTTGTTGGGCGCTCCAGAGGTGATCATCAGGCTGTCCACCCAGATTTCCGTGCCTTCTTTTGGTAAAAAATAGCCAATGTTTGGATTGTCCCGAATGCCTCTTGCGGCTTCGCCGTTGTAAATCACGGCGGCGGTGGCTTGACCACCCAGTAATTTATTTTTACCACCAGGCGAGCCGTCAAAACCCAAAGCTCGAGTTTTGGCTTCTTGCACCAACTTGCCTGCGGCTTTTAAGTGCTCCAGATTGATGTCGTTCTGTGGGTATCCCAAGTAACGCAGTGCGCCGCCCAGCATCACGCGCATGTCGTCGAGCATGACGAACGGACCTTGTTGCTTTTTGGGGTCAAACAACAAACTCCAGGACTTATCAAAGTTTTTAACTTTATCTTTGCGGTAACCAATGCCCGTTGTTCCCCACTGATACGCCACCGTGAACTTGTTGCCAGGGTCGTAATTGGGGTTAACAAAACGTTTTGCCAGATTCTTGTAATTCGTGATTTTTGCCAGCTCGAGCGGCTGAACCAGTTTTTTACCGATCAAGGTTTTGATCGCGTAGGTGCTCGGCACGATCACATCGTATTGCTTTGTGCCACCCTGCTCGAGTTTCGCCAGCATGTCTTCCATGCTCTCGTACAAGGAAATATTGACTTTAGAACCGGTTTTTTTCTCAAAGGCTTTGACGATGGCAGGGTCGATGTATTCAGACCAAATGAACAAACTGAGTGTGCGTTTTTGACCCAGCACCCCAACGCTCGAGATGACCGTGGCTGCCGTCAACAATCCTGCAAGTAAAAATCGTTTCTTCATGTTAAGCCTCCTGAAAAATTTCGAGCAACCCAATGCAGAATTTTAGCCCATACAACCTGGCAGTGACATGAAAGAATCTCGAGCCTGTCTTTAGCCAATTGCTAGTCCTTCGAGTTGCGTTGCAACAAATTCGATGCCGCCACCGCGATCATGGTTATTAACACAATGATGGTACTGAGGGCATTGATGTCGGGCGTGATGCCACGTTTGACGGTGGCGTAAATCCAGAGGGGTAACGTACCAGAGGTGGGTCCACTGATGAAAAACGAGATCACGAAATCATCAATTGACAGCGTGAAGGCAAGCAGTGCACCAGCCATAATACCTGGGGTGGCAAGCGGCAAGACAATAAAACGAATGGCTTGCCAAGCGTTGGCGTACAAGTCTCGGGCGGCTTCCTCGAGCGCGTTGTCCAAACCCGCCAGCCTCGAGCGCACAACGATGGCGACAAAACTGATTTGGAAGGTGATGTGCGCGATACTCATGGTGAACAGGCTGGGTTCAAAGATCGGCAGGAATTTACGCAATTGGGCGTACAGTAGCAGTAACGAAATTGCCATGACAATATCGGGTGTCACCACCGGAATGTACATCAGCCAAGCGAACAACCTCGAGCCAGGAAATTTGTAACGGTGCAAACCGTACCCCAGCAAACTGCCCAGAATGGTGCTGATAAACGTGCTGATCACACCAACAATCAAGGTGTTTTGGGCGGCGTTTAAAATCTGGTCATTCTCGAGCAACGTGCCGTACCATTTAAAAAGTGGCTGGGCGAGTTGGAAGTCCACACCGTATTTTGAATTCTTGAATGAAAAAATAAAAATGACCAGAATTGGAATGTACAAAAATGCCATGACCGCATAAGAAACCAGTCGTAACCCTGGCGAAATTGGGCGTTGCAGCCGCTCGCGTTTCACAGCAAATCACGCATTCCTTCCTCGCCAGCGCGACGGGCGTACAGGTACAAGACCAGCAGCGTCAAACCCATGACCAGAAAGCTGATGGCTGCCCCGAAGGGCCAATCCCTGGACGTGCCAAATTGCTGCGCGATGCTGTTGCCAATTAAGCTTACTTTCGCGCCGCCGAGCAAGTCTGGCACAACGTACATGCCAAGCGCTGGAATAGCCGTCAGAATAATGGCGGCAACCAAACCAGGCAGGGTTTGCGGCAGCAAGACTTGAACAAAAGCTTGAATCTTACTGGCGTACAAATCTTGTGCTGCCTCGAGCAAACTCCAGTCCACG
>JANMUC010000665.1:0-6739 GCA_031391225.1 Deinococcales bacterium | reverse complement strand
CATAAACGCTGCAGGAGGGATAAATCCGCTGACGGGAACCGCGCCCCAGCCGAATTTTTCCAAATGGCGATCGATCTCTTCGATGCGCGGAATGCGATCGACGGTGATTCCGGTCTTCACCAAACCTTCAGTCTTACTTGAAGAAATTGCAGTAACATAGAAAACATGACGCTCGAGCGAAGCAAAAAACCATCCCAAGTGGTGCTCGAAACGGGCAAGCCAAAACGGGCTGACCAAACCCAAATGCCAGAGGCAAAAGCGCCGTTCGCGCCAATGTCCGCCGCGCAATTGCAACGCGCTCGAACCAGATTTGACCGAGACACGGCGGCGTTGCAACGCAAAGTCCCCCCAGTCGATTCGACGCCAGCCAGTCAAGTTCCTGACCAAGCGGCAGCCCTTCCAGCCAAACACGCTTTTCACTCGAGTTTTGTCAAAAGTCCAGTGCAACGCCGAGCGCTCGAGCAGATCAAAAACCAGAGCATTCAAGCCTCGAGCTTGCGGGCGGACTATCAAGCCGCGATCATGCCCGACATCCTGCAACGGCTGACAGATCAACGCAGCACACAGCAAAATCAGCAGGCTCGAGCCTCACAAACACCGAACGCCTTAAATGCGCGTACCGATTGGTTTAACAGCGAACTGCCAGTGCTTCGTGCGCGACACAACAACCCCGACCAAGCCGAGTTTGATACCGCCAGTGTTTTTAACCAAAGCGACGCTCGAGCCAGGGATTTGGGGAAGACCTATGTTGCCCAGCGCGTTGCCAGCGGTTTGACTGCCAACGACGCGGCAAGTGCCATCGTTAACATTCAGCGCAAACGTGATCGAAACAACGCTTTGAAAGGCGTGCTGAGTGCGATTCGACCTCAAGATTCGGATTATTCCAGAATCCAGCGCCTTGTTGCCGAAAAAGAACAAAACCTCGAGCTTCAACGTCGCGCGACTGAAGAAGCCCTCACTCCGCAAGCCGCGCAATTGGCTCGAGACCAAGCGAATCCAACGAACGCCAATTCTGGAATTTCCGAGAAGATCAAGGCC
The DNA here is from genome assembly GCA_031391225.1 of Deinococcales bacterium. GTDB lineage: Bacteria > Deinococcota > Deinococci > Deinococcales > JAAFIG01 > JANXTZ01. The sequence continues at coordinate 5,701 of JANMUC010000665.1, read as the reverse complement.
AAATTAGGCGGCGGAAATCCGCTGCCCGAATACGTCAGATCGCAACTCGAGGCTGGACTGAATGCTGATTTATCCAAGGTTCGGGTGCACACCGATGGCGATGCAGATACGCTCGCCAAGTCGGTCAACGCGATTGCCTTTACCAGTGGTCAAGATATTTTCTTTCAAAGCGCCAAGTTCGAGCCGAACACCAAAACGGGTTATGAACTCCTTGCTCACGAAGTCACACACACCGTTCAGCAAGCGGGCGGTCAGGTTAAACCTGGCATTGACAGCGACCCAAGCCTCGAGACGGCGGCACAAGATACGGGCGCAAAACTGGCAGCCAATTTTGATCCGAATGCCAAAACATCCACGCCAAAAACTGAACTGCCAAGTCCCTCAACTTCAAGCGCTGGCTCGAACCAAGCCGCAGTGCAGCGCCTGAGCGATACCAAGCAACTCGAGCAACCATCACCAACGACTGGCGGCAAACCTCAGCAAATTCCTGGTGCACAACCAGATCAAAATATAAAAACTCCACAAGCGCCCATTCCCAGCGAAGCTAAAGTGCTGAACGAACAAAAACCGACCACCAAACCAAGCACACCAGCAAAAGCACCCGTCAAACCCAAAGCACCAAAAGCTGGTTCAAAACTGAAAACACCCAAATCGGCTCGAGTCAAAGCAGGGAATCAAAAACTTCCAGCCGCGCTGATCAAAAAACCCGTCGCGCCAAAAATCAACAAGCTCGAGTTTCAAGCTGACATCAAATCCAGCAAACAAGCCGTTCCAACGGCGCTCAAAACCAACGTCAACACGCGCAATATTGCGTTTGCGCCAATCCCAAACCTCGAGAAAATCGACCCAACCGAAAAAACTAAACTGCTCAAATTACAAGCCGACAGCACCAAAGCCGCCAACAGCACCGTGCAAAACTTGCGCAGCCAAGCCCAAAGCCTCGAGCCTCACGGGGCGAAAATTTCGGCGCAAATTAGCAAAGCCGCCAGTTCTGCCAAAAACCTGGTGACGCAAGCTGGAGCACAGCAAAAAGCTTTGGTCAACACGCAAATCAGTGCTTTGATTGCCCAGGCAAAAAGCAAAGGGCAAGCCAGCATTGCCAAAAACAACAGTGGTGCCAAAGCCAAAATGGCGGCACTGCCAGGGATGACCAACAGTGCCAAACAAGCCATCACCGCCGCACACCAGCAAAAAGTTCAGGCTTTAAAAACCAAACTCGAGGCTCAAAAAGCCTTAATTACTGCCAAGTACGACGCCAACAAAGGCAATTACGAAACGGCGGCGCAAACGGCAGGCAGTGCCGCTAAAAGTGTGGCTGGCGCAAAAGCCGAAACCTGGCGTGCCGGGAAAACGGATGAGAGCTGGTGGGACAAAACCAAAAGCTATGCCGATTTTGGTGCGGGACCTCATCCGAACGATATCGCTGACGCCAAAGCAGATGCTGACATTCAAACTGGCGATGGTTACGCCAGCAGCGATGGTTATCCAAAAGTGGCGCTCGAAGCCTTCGAGAAATCCAAAGAAGGGATTGAACGCGATTTTGAAAACTTCAAAACCTATTTTCACGACCCACGCGTGCAAGCCTTAGACAACCAAAAAAACAATGCCATAACCCAACTGCAAAGCAGCGAAACCAGCACCAAACAACAAATCGAGCAAACTCGAGCGCAAATGGAAAGCGCCATGAAAGCGCAATTGGACGGCGTATTGCAACAATTAACTGGACAAAAAACCAGTCTGAGCGCCACGATAGACGCCGTTATCGAACAAAGCACCAGTGGCATTGACTCGCAAAGCAGCGCTCAAATCAAAGGCGTGCAAACCGCCTTAAAAAGCGCCGCCACAGGCATTCAAAGCAGCATCAGTCAGCTCGAGTCGCAAATGAGCGGCAAGAACGCCCCCAAACCAGAATTGCTCAAACGCATGCTTGGGGAAATCGAACGCAGTGTCGCCAGCACCGTCAAACAAACCCTGGCGCAAACCAGCCAAAGTGCTAGCGCCAGCGGCAAAGAATTTAACAGCCTGGCGCAAACCAGCATTACAGGAATGCGAACCAGTACGCAGCAGGGCATTCAAACCGCCAAGCAAAGTGAACAACAATTGATTCAAAGCCTGGCGCAACTGGTGCAAAGTGCCACGACTGCCTACGCCAAATTCCAGCAAACCCACAAAACCACCACTGCAAAAACCCAAGCCGATACGATCACAGAATTCACCAACATCTTAATGAGTGCCGACCCAGCCTTCCAAGCGGCTTTGGAACAACTTGCCACCAACCTAGAGAATGCTGCAAAAGACTACGGTAAAGGACTGGTTGCACACGCCAACGGACCAGACTTTTCCAAAGTGATGACCAAAGCTGAAGCGGACGCAGAAGCCAAAGTGCAACCCCGTTGGAAGGGCTTGTTAAAAATCCTGTTGATTATTGTGGTGATCGTCGTGGTTGCCCTGGTGATTGGTCCAGCCGTGATCGGCGCAGTTGGCGCATTCGCCGCAACGATGGGTGCGGGCGCTGCCGCAGGTGCGATTGGCGCTGTTGTTGGCGGTGCAATCGTTGGTGCGTTATCTGGCGCAGTGATTCAAATGGGTAACAACGCCATTGATGGCAAAGCCATTTTCGAGGGCGTGGGTCAAGCCATGCTGGTCGGCGCGATCAGCGGTGCGGTTGGTGGCGGACTTGGATACGCCTTCTCGAGCGGTGCGAACGCCGCTTCAACAGCTTCAAATACATTTTTACAAACCATTGGAACCAAAGCCAACAGCTTTGCTGGCAAAATGGTGTTGGATCAACTGAACGGTGCAGTCAGCGGTCAATTCTCGAGTTTGCTGACCACCGGCAAATTCCAGAGTTTCAAAGAATTGCTGCAAGACCCCAGCACTTGGATTGGTTTTGCGACCAGTGCCGCAACCACCCGAGGTGGCGGACCAACTCGAGTAAGTACAGACACACCCAATGCCCCACGCATCAACGCAGACGTAAACGCACCCCGAGTCAACATTGATACACCAAATGCCCCTCGAGTCAATACTGATTCGCCAAATGCGCCACGGGTCAATACAGATGCGCCCAACTCGCCCAGAGTTGATGCTGACGTACCTAAACCCTCGAGAATTGAGCGTTTTCAAAATCGGGTTGAAAGTGTTCAAGAGTATTTCCAAGGCAAAGGCGCGACCATTGGCGAAAAAGCAGGTTTTCAATATGGTGATCTTACAGGTGCAAAACACGTCAAGATACGAACTGAAACCAATCCAAACATCGGTCCTGAAGGACAACGCATCAGTGGCTTTGATCAAGGCAAAACCAAGCTCGAGGTTGGCGAGGGTGCACATCCCAACGATGTTAAAGTCCATGAAGATGTTGCCAAGCAAACCAGAGCCGATAATAGCGCTGTTGGTAAATTAAAAGAAAAACTTTTTGGTGGTAAAGGTGATGCAGAAGTCAACTCGAGAAAGTACGAACTCGAGTTTGAAGCCAAAAAACACGATCAAATGGCAGCTTGGCGCGAGAAAGCAGCTTTAGATTTACCCGAAGGGTCAACACAAAGACAAAAATTGCTTACAGAAGCAGAAAATCTTAGATCCCGAGCTGAAGATTTTAGAAAGCAGTCCGGTGATTCAAATAATAGTGATAATCCTTTTGGAAAAATCGCTGTTGATGATGATATTTTCAGCAAAACTTCCAAAGAGGCAAAACGAGATATGTGGGGCGAGAAAGGTCGTCCAAGCACTTTCTTGACAGATACCCTCGAGGCACTTGCAGTACGACAACCAAATGAACATGTTGAAAATACCACAAATTTAGAACCCAACTTAAGCAGAAATCACGTGGTTGCTTTCGATCACAATGTCCGAGTGTCAATTAATGAACTTCATGGCATGACAGTAGCAGAAGCCACTGCATACATAAAGAATAAATACGGTATTGATGTACCAGAAAATACTGTAAAAGGTATTCTCGATACGGTAAAAATGCCACTTGTAACCGAATATAATAAACCTGATGGTCTTTATGTTGGAGACAGTGGTGATAATAGCAGTTTAGGTTCAAGGATGCGTCATGCCAATGAACGACGAGCCAACATTGATCCGATTGCAAACCCAGATGAATTCAGAGCAGTCTCTCGAGAAGTCGCAGAATTAACTGTTGATGTTCCGAATGGTAAAATAAACGGTGCTGATTTAACAACTCGAGAAACACAAGCAATTCAAAAAATTAATGAATTGGAGCAAAATTGGGATCAAATCAATCAACTGCGAAATGAAGCTACAGAAATAAATAGAGGTACGAAAAAACTTTCAGAAGCAACCCCAGAGTTTGCTGAAACGTTCAGAGAGTATCAACTCCTAAAAGTCCGTATCGATCAACTGAAAACCGCTGCACAAAGTGGTAATATAAACGCGAACAGTCAAATCAGAGAATCTCTAGTAAAAGCTGTACAAATGCAGCGTTTATTATCTGAAGTTTTATTTAGTAGGTAATTATGAGTATTCATCAAGAACAAAATGATCTGGAGACTATAGAAAACGCCTGGAAAACGCAAAGTTTTGATGAAAGCATAGTTCAAAATCTCATAAAAAATTTATCTAAAATAAAAAACCAAAAATTACTCGAGATTCTCAAAGCGTCATTAAAATCTAATAATAATTTCTGGCGTAAACTAGCGGTTGATAAGTTAATTTATTACAAAGAAAAAATAGATCATCAAGATATTGAATTAATTAAAAAAATTATTGAAACCGATGAAGATACTGAAATTAAAATAAGTGCAGCTAATCTTTTAGCTTTTACGCACAAAGACAGTGAAGCATTTTTCTACAAAAGAATCCATGCTGAAAAAAATAAAGATGTTTTAGCAGCGATTGCTGTCTCAATTCTGACAATCAATGAAGTACCACCTTATCTGTCTTTGCCATTTTCAGATCAAATCGCATCAGGTGAAATTCAAATCACTGACAAACTAATACAAGATTTTATTCACAAAAACTCGAGATAAGAGATAGTTTTAATGGGAAATTATTGGATGTTGCGTAAACGGGGGACCCAACAATTTACGCCATGCATAACAGTACGGCGGCTTGTAAAACTCGAGCGCAAATTGAAGCAGATATTCGACAAAGTATCAGGGATTTGCAAAATCAGGTATTTGATGATATTCAAAACGGAAGAGTTCATCAAACAGATGAAGGAACAACACATGGTGCCGGTAGAATTGATTGAGAGAAAATGAATGAAATTGCATATCAACTACTACAAAGTGTAAGTCGCTTAGGCAGTATGCCAAGCGGAGATGCTTTTGATTTGAGAGATTTTGAATTCCCCAGAGAATCAGAATTATGGTATACATATGCCAATAGACCTCTTGAATTACCAGAAACTGTTTTTTTACATGAATTCAAATCTTAAGTTCATTAAGAAACTTGATATGTTATACGCAGATGCTGGAAATTACATTGTTTCTCAACGATTAATTGACGTTTTGTTATCAGTAAAAAAATTTAACTACCGAAAATACAAAATTGCTATCGTAGAAGAAGGCGCAATTAAGTTTCAAAAAAATCCTGATGGCTATAAATCTCCTGAGCCATATGCAAACCAGAAGAATTTAAGAAAAAGAGTCTTCGAGATGATATGTATATTTTTCAACCACTCGAGATTTTGGCTGATGTTTTTGACTGGGAAAAATCAATATATCAACAAAGC
>JANMUC010000550.1:0-2966 GCA_031391225.1 Deinococcales bacterium | reverse complement strand
TCGAGCCTGACGCCGTGCATCCCGACAGGATTCTTGATGCCTTCCTGACCGTCCACCACGTATTCTTGCGGTAGAACGTGAATAATCTCGAGGTTTGGATCGAGCGGCACAGCCCTGGCATTTTCGATGGCGCGTTCGACATCGGGACGCGAGATTTCCTGTCCACGGCGAATTGCTGCAAGCCCGTGACTGGTCAGGGCTTTTAGGTGCCCACCTGCCACACCGACATAGGCATCAACGACACGAACGCCAGCCACACGTTCGGCGGCGGCGATAGAATTACGGATTGAACTGATGGTGCGCTCTAAATTGACGACCACGCCGCGCTTTAGACCTTCACTTGGCACTGTACCTTCACCAATAATGTCGAGCACCCCGTTGGGGCTGACTTCACCGATAACTGTTGTGATTTTGGTCGTGCCAATGTCCAATCCGACCACGATTCTCGAGTTGTAACGATTGTCGGTCATTGTTGGACACTCACCCCCCACGAATAGATGTTGATTTGTGCCGATCTTTTATCGGCTTGGAGTATCTTGACACTTCCGCCCCATTTGAGCAAGGAAGCATACGAATCCGTCCAGATTCGCAGGTCTTTGAATTGGATACGGTAACCTTGAGGGGTAAATCGTATCTCGAGTGGTTTCAGCGGTTTCATCAATAAGGCTATCTTAAGCGCTTCGGAGAGTTTAGAGCTATCCCAGCCTGTTAAGGTTGGACTTGGGTTTAGACCGTTTGGCAATTCTGTGCCGTCCAGCGCAATTGTAACCCTCGAGCCATCGGACTTTAAGAGCGTGCCGACGGGTTCACGTTCAACCAGTTTGACTTCAACCTGCCCTGGAAAATGCTTGACAATTCTTGCCTCAAAAATCCACGGGCTGTCCTCGAGTTCTTTGGCGCTGGCGTTCGATGCCCACAACCAAGGGTTGCCCCGCGAGATGCCGCTCATGTGGGCGACCTCTTTGGGACTAAAATGCTTCGAGCCTGACACAAGCACACCCCAGACGGGCAGCACGAATCTCGAGGCGGCAAGCAGTGCGAATACGATAATCAGCAGCGAGATGCCCCAGGTCAGGTTTTCTTTGGTCGGTTTGATTGGACTGGTCATATGCTCCCCCATATTTCCACCTCGCGCTCGAGGTCAATCCCCAATTGACCTTCGATGTTCGAGAGCAACTCGAGCACATCTTTGGCACTGGCATTTCCTTGGTTCACCACAAAATTACCATGTTCGAGTGAGATCATTGCGCCGCCGACTTTTGCGCCCTTCAAACCCGCCTGATCAACCAATTTACCAGCCGAAAAGCCCGCTGGGTTTTTCCAGGCGCAACCGAAAGTTCGTTGATGCGGTTGTCCCTTGCGGGCGTTGTCGGCAAGGTTCATGCGTTCTTGGACAATTTCAGGGGTTGTGCGCTCGAGTTTGAGGCGAACTTTGGTGACGATACCCGCGCCATTTTTGTCGTGTGGGATGCTCGAGTTGCGGTACTGAAAACCGAGTTGGTCTGGCGTGAAAATTTTGGTTTCGCCATCCACAAAAACCTCGAGTTGATAGATTGCATCTGCCATCTCGCCAAATCGCGTTCCCGCGTTCATGCGCACCGCGCCGCCGACTTGGGCTGGCACGCCCCACAAGCCCTCGATGCCCGATAAACCGCGCTGCTGGAGTTGCCTGACCAGACCTGGAATCGGTTTTGCCGCACCGACCCAACCCGTGACAATGTGCGTGTCGCTCGAGAGGATTGGGTCAGGCTCGAGATCGGCTTTGGAATATTCGCCGCCAAGACGAATCACGCGCTCTGGAACGCCAGCATCAGAAACAATCAAGTTTGAACCGCCACCCAAAATTCGGTACGGCGCAGATGTGGCGTCTTTCAGTTGCTCGAGATCATGAACGACCCACAATTCAGCCTCACCACCGACGCCAAGCGTGGTAAAACTCGAGAGGCGCACCAAACGTGGCGCTCGAGCAGAACTGGGTTTGGTCATGACCATGCAAGCCTCCTTCACCGAATAACCTCGAGTTTGCCACGACTTAACAGTTCACGCCCAAAATTGGTAATGTCACCCGCACCCATCGTCACAATCACATCATTGTCGCTGGCATTGATGAGTAAAAGCTCGAGTACGTCCTCACGGCGCGAGAAATACTTCACAGCAAGGTGACCGTCGCTAATCATTTTTTGCTCAATCAAACCAGAATGAATGCCTTCAATCGGCTTTTCGCCTGCGCCGTAAATGTCGAGCAGCATGACTTCATCGGCGTGCATCAAGGCTTGGGCAAAACGTTGCCATTCCCTGGCGACCCGCAAATAACGGTGCGGCTGGAAAACAACACGAACCTTGCGACCCGTGGTTTTCGCACCCAAAATCGCGTTCTCAACTTTGGTCGGGTTGTGCGCGTAATCGTCCACGACCAACGCCCCGTGGTACTCGCCCAGGACATCCCAACGACGACGGGCGTTTTTAAATTGCTCGAGTGCCGCCGCATACTTTTCAAACGCAATTCCAGCACGGTCTGCGACTGCCACGGCTGCCAGAGAATTGAGCACATTGTGCTGCCCTGGAACGTTTAAGGTTATTTGCCCAATCGTTTTCCCACGAATCTCGAGCGTGTAGACCGCCCCGCCTCGCTCGAGTTTGACATTCAGGGCGCGGTAATCACAGCCCTCGGAAGTGCCGTAAGAAACAAGCGGCAATTCCTCGAGCATTTTTTCCAAACCATCCCAATCGCGGCAGTACACGACCACATCGGCATTCTGAGCAAATTGCCTGAACGCACGGTGCAGCGCCTCGAGATTGACGTGGTAATTGTTGCGAACATCGCCTTCGATGCCGACATGGTCATCTTCGACGTTGGTGATGACCGCCGTGCGCGGTTTGACATGCTGAAAGTACGTGTCTGATTCGTCGATTTCGGCAATAAAATGCTTGCCCTTACCGTACTTGGCGTTGCCACCAATTGCGGC
>JANMUC010000530.1:0-5805 GCA_031391225.1 Deinococcales bacterium | reverse complement strand
CTGTCGTGCAAACTTTTTTTGCCCAATCCAAAATTTCTCGAGTGATAGTTTCAAAATCGGCATCCTCGAGTTTTGGATGCAATTGTAGCTCGAGGTCGCGTTCAAATAGAACCCAACCCAATGCAATCAATTTGTCATCTCCAAACCACAAACGGAATTGATGGAGTTCGGGGTCAGACCGCCCGTACCTCCACCAAACATCGCCAGCATGAAGAAAACCCTTGTCATGCCCGACCAACGCCCGAGCCTCATCAAAAAAATCGGTCATGATCGGCAGGTCTTCAATCCCAACAAAATCCCGACTTGTAAAATTCATGCTCGAGTTTAAAGCGGTTTGGCTCACTCGAGCATCGGCGTAACGGCTTATGACTTCGCAGATCAATAGAAGGTCAAAATCAAATTTTCAGCAAATTCAAAAATCAATGTGCTGTAGGGGCTAGGCATGCCTAGCCCCTACGCTGTAACGATTAGGAAACGACTGTGCCTTTGCCCGCAAGTGCTTGGGTGACTGGTTTCTCGAGCCTCGCATCACCAAAAATCACGCGACCACAACCGCCTTGTACGGCTTCGGCAGCACCCAAAACCTTTTTCTTCATGCGGTCTTGGGCAAACTCGAGGTACGACTCGACATCGAGCGCTGGAATTTGTGTGATGAGGCTGGATTCGTCTGGGAAATTTCGTAGCAAACCTGGCACGTTAGAAAGCAGCAACAACGCCTCGGCTTTCATTGCCGTTGCCACCGCCGCCGAAGCCCTATCGCCATCCACATTGACTGCCACGCCCTCAAAACTCGAGCCTGGAGGGGTTAAAACTGGTAAATAGTTATTCTCGAGCAACAGGTTTAACAGGTGCGTGTTGACCTTCTCGACTGTTCCGGTGTGATCGCCGCGCAAAATTTTGGTCTTGCCGTCTTCAACGGCTCGTACAGAATCCTTGTGTTTGCCCTCGAAAATTCTGCCATCCAAACCTGATAAACCCACTGCATTCACACCGCGTTTTTGCAATCGTTCAACAAGCCCTTTGTTCATTTTTCCGCAATACACCATCTCAAAAATCTCGAGCGTCTGACGGTCTGTAAAACGGCTCGTATACCCAGAAGGCGACGTCACAAACTTTGGTGGATGACCCAAAAGTGTTGCAATACGGTTGGTTTCGCTCGAGCCACCATGCACCAAAATGAGTTTTTGCCCCGAAAGCCACAAGTCTGCAATGTCGTTGCAAACTGCATCGTAATTGATTCCGTCCGAACCGCCAACTTTAACAATAATCATGAATTACCACCTTGATTCTCGAGATTCGTTTCTTCGTTCATTTTGTCCAGATCGTTCATCAATGGTTCGTGAAAGGCGAGATGGCGTTCGTTGCTTTTTGTGGTCATAAAAATTTCTTTCGCTTCTCGCAAAGATAAATTGAAAACTTGTAAAATCACTTTGAGTGAATCCAAGCCATCTTCTTGAGCAATAGCCAGAACTTCACGGGCAGTAAATCCACGCTCTTTAAGTTCAAAATATTTTGTCAGATCAAAAGTCATTTTTAAACTTCCTTGCAATGTAAACCCTCGAGACTCACTCGAGTTCAATAATGCCCGAAGGATTATACGTTTTTCTTTGCAGGTCTTTTTTTGCGTTTTGGTTTGAACTGCTTTAAGAAAACGGTAGGTGTAATCGCCGTTACGCTTTTGACCTTCCTAACACTTAAAACGTGCTCTCGATCAACTGAAACAATAAAAGGAGCACCAGCAGTGAATGCCATGCCAAACAAGTAATTGTCGTCAGGGTCGCTCGAGAAATCACTTAATTCGTAACATTCGAGTATCAATGCTCGCTTACGAATGGCATTGACAAAATTTCCAACTTCGATGGGTTTAACAAACTTGCGGATTTGAGGTCTGGAACAAACGTCTTTAAATTCCTTGAGTTGCCGCTCTGACGTGACAAGCGTGAACGAACCTGCCAGCCAAGCTCGGTAAATTTGATGCGGTGTACCTGTTGCGCTGATCAAAGCTGAAATCAAAATGTTCGTGTCAAGTACGGCTTTCAAACAGCACTCTTTTTGCGTGCTGTTCTGACTTCATTGACCGCATTTTGCGTTTCTTTCAGAATCTGTGCGGCTGAAAAACCTTGGTTGCGACTTTTTACTTTCTCGACTTGTGCTTCAAAAGACATGGTTTCTTCGGCTCGAGCCAATAATTCCTCTAAGGCTTGTTCTCGAGAAACCCGTCGTGAACGCCGATAGGAATCTAAAATCTTCATTGCTTGGTCAGAAGCTGGGATCATCATGGTCATGCGTCTAATTTACGCCTCTTAAGTCCCAGCTTCAATACTGAATTTGGTTTGTTACGAATCTCGAGTTTTACTTCTTTCGCATTGCCTCAAGCATGTCCCATTGTTCTTTGGTCACGGCATCGAGCACGTTAAACTCGCCGCCACCCCAAGCGGTTTCGCCGCCGTCTATCGAGATCACATCGCCAGTAATATACCCAGCAAAATCGCTGAGCAAATACGAGGCAAGGTTGGCAAGCTCGAGGTGTTCGCCAGTTCGTCGCAGTGGAATGCGGTCTGTGAAGAGTTGCTCAATTTCTGGAGTGGGCATTAAGCGTGACATTGCCCCTTCGGTTGGGAAAGGTCCTGGCGCGATGGCGTTTAAGCGAATGCCGTACTTGCCCCATTCGGCTGCTAAGGATTTGGTCATGGCGACCACGCCAGCTTTGGAAACCGCGCTTGGCACGACGTATCCCGAACCAGATTGGGCATAGGTTGTGGCAATGTTTAACACCACGCCTTTGTGTTTGGCGGCAATCCAGCGTTTGCCTAGCTCGAGGGTGCAGTAAAACGTGCCGTGCAAAACGATGCCCAGCACGGCGTCCACGGCTCGGTGGGAGAGGCGTTCGGTGGGGGAGATGAAATTTCCAGCGGCGTTGTTTAAAAGTGCGTCCACGCGTCCAAATTTGTCTTCGGCAGCGTCCATCATGGCGGTCACGGCGTTGGGGTCGCGGACATCGCATTGAATCGGCAGGACTTCGCCACCAGTTGCTTCCATCATTTCTTTGGCGGCAGTTTTGAGCACTTCAAGCCTGCGTCCCGAAATCGCCAGTTTTGCGCCCAGCTCGAGAAACCGTGTGCCCATGCTGCGCCCTAAACCTGTGCCGCCGCCTGTGACAAGTATCACTTTGTCTTTGAGTAAACCTGGTGCGAACATAAAAACTCCTCTGTCTCGAGAAATTGGTGAAGCTCGAGTTGTTTTTCTTTGACTCAGTATAAGCTTTTTGATTTGGTGCTACAAACAGGCTCATAACCCGAGGAGTATGATGAGATAAGTCGGGAATGCCAAAATACGGCATGGGGAGTTGTTTTCATAATGCAAAGCACGAATTTAACGTGTGATGTCGTGGTGGTCGGTGCAGGAATTTCGGGTCTGATTGCGGCACGAAAATTGGTTGAAGCTGGTCATGATGTGCTGGTGCTCGAGGCGAGCCATCGTGTCGGTGGGCGCTTGCTGTCGCACGTCATGAAAGATGGCACGGTCTTTGATCTGGGTGGGCAGTGGCTCGGTCCTGGAATGCCCAAAATCACCGAGTTGGCAAAAGAACTGGGTTTGACGACCTTCTCACAGCAAAACGCGGGTCGCATGGATTTGTCCACCCAGCCGCTTTCGCAAATGGATCGTTTGACCCAAGCCGAATGGGAATGGTTCACCGCCAAACTTGCCTGGTTGGTCGAACAGGTCAACATCACCAACCCTGAAGCCACGCCGAACGCTGCCGAACTCGATTTTGTCAGCGTTGAAGAATGGAAACGTCAAAACCTCGAAAGTCAGTATTTGGGGCATTTGTTCGATCAGCTTGTCCGCACCGAGTACACCATCGAACCCAAAGATTTTTCGATGTTGTTTTTGCTGTATTCGATTGGCAGCGCTGGCGGTTTTGAGGATTTGCTCGATCTGGACGGTGGCAATCACTCGTTTCGCTTGGTCGAAGGGATGCAGGCGATTTGCACGCGTATGGCGGATGCTTTGGGAGATCGCTTGCGCTTAAATTGCTCGGTTTACGAAATCGAACACTGGCAAGACAACGACAACGCTGGCGTGCGAATCGTTGCCGAGGGTGCGTTTGTTCAAGCCAAACGTGTCGTCATGGCATTGCCGCCCAACCAAGCGCAGCGCATTGACTACGACCCCGTACTGCCGCGTCGCCGCCTGAAGTTAATGCAGCGCCTCGAGATGGGCAGCGTGATTAAATGCTTTGCCGTTTATGACCGTGCCTTCTGGCTCGAGAAACCGACCAAAGCCATTGACCCTGACCTGCTGATTTTTGACCACACGATGGATGCCACCAGCAGCGACGGCAAAAACCCTGCCTTGGTTGCTTTTATTGGCGGTGACGATGCTGTCTTCTGGTCTGACCGTCCACTCGAGACGCGTCGTCGTGCGGTGCTCGAGAATCTGGCAATGGTCTTTGGTGAGGAAGCCCTTTATCCCAAAGAGTATTTTGATCACGACTGGTTAACAGAACCGTTCATTGGTGGTGGCTATCAGTGTTACGCGCCGCCAGGGGTGATGACGGGCGGTTTTAACGAACTCCGCGAACCGATTGGCAGGTTGCATTGGGCTGGCACAGAAACCGCCGTTTACTATTACGGTTACGTCGAAGGCGCGATTGAAGCGGGTGAACGCGCCGCGCTCGAGGTTAGTCAGGCGCTCGAGAAAGACAAAGCTGTTCAATAAGAATGTAGGGGCGAGGCAGGACTCGTTCCTAGGGAATTCGAGTTTGCTTACTTGGGAATCAATGCGCCCAATAAATCTTGTCGCCAAGCTTTCGCAGTGCGGTCATACGCACCAAAACCAGCACCAAACTCCCAGTACGCCCAGGCGATCCCGCGCTTTTCGGATTCACTTCGCATGAAAGTTGTCCACTTGACTCGAGAAGTGGTATCGGCTTTGCTGTACGCGCCAAATTCGCCCATGAAAATTGGTCGCTTGTTGGTTTTACCCCAGGCTGCGGCGTACTCAAGATAAGCAGCGGCTTTGTCCTGCGCATTGGAAAACAACGATTCGCCGCCGCTAGAATTGACCAGTTCAAGTTGCTCGAGTTTAAAGGTTGGTACGGCGGCATTGGTGTTGTTTTGAATCATCAAATCGCCCAGGGTCGTTGTCGTGCCGCAACTGGCAAGTGAAATCTCGAGCGTGACGCCCGCCTGGGTTTGAACTGCTTTTCCTGGAGGGTTTGCCACGCCTTGCACGTTTTTCTCGAGGCATAAAACCATTAAACTTGCGGCTTGGGCGGTTTTGATTTTTAAACTCGAGAAACCTGTTGCGGCTGTGTCACGGTGAAAATATGCGCCAGCGTAACCTTTGTTGTAAGTGATATTAAACGCAGTATCGCCATTTGGCTCGAGTATCGTGTCCCAAGACCAGTTTTGCCACGGCGCACGAAGCGCTGCCCCTGGCTTTGGCCACGCCACACCGACACTCGGGATTGGATTGATCCATTCTGCGCCCTGGTGCGTGAACTCAAACGGTTCGTAATTGTGAAAGGTTACGATTAAGTTTTTATCGTCAGGTAGTTTTAACTCGGGCAAACGCCAAGCGCTGTTCCAACCGTTTGGACCTACGATCACTGCCCTGGTCGGGTTTGATTCTCGGATAACTTTTAAGGCTGCCGCCGCGTATTCGTTCCAGAGCGGTTCGATGTTGCCGTTCGGTTCGTTGTGAATCTCGAAGACAACACTGACGGGGGCATCTTTGAAATGTGTGGCAATCTGTTGCCACATGCCCAGAAAGCGGTCTTTGTTGGCGGCGGGCGCGGTC
>JANMUC010000492.1:0-17084 GCA_031391225.1 Deinococcales bacterium | reverse complement strand
CAGATTGTACCAACTCGTGCAGACGAGTCTCGAGGGCGTTCATGGGTTGTGTGATAAGACTTGGGATCATGATGCTGATTCGATTATACGCGCAAGCTTTCAGGATATTTGTTCCGCATCACCATAATTGATTTTCGTGTTTTCAACTTGCCATCTTGAGTCTCTAATGTCGTACTATGAAAGCGCACATCTGACATTCACCTGACCAAAAGCTGTTTTTGTAGTGGGTGCAATGGCTTGTTAAATCGTTTTTGTACGTGTTTCAAGGAGGAGTGTATGAAGAAAGTCATGATGGTTTCTGCTGGTCTCGCGCTCGCGGCGTTAAGTTTTGGTTTGGCAGCCGATGATGAAATGGTGACGAAAGCCAAAGCCGAAGGTAAAATTGTCAGTTACGGCATTCCCAACGATTGGCTGAATTACGAAGAAATGTGGAATGTCTTCACCAAACGCTACGGCGTGACCCATAGCGATACCGACATGAGCAGCGCCGAAGAAATCGGCAAGTTCTTGGCAGAAAAGAACGCGCCTGTCGCTGACGTTGGCGATGTCGGTTTGGCATTTGGTCCAATTGGCACTGAACAAGGCGCATTTTTGCCCTACAAGAACAAATACTGGAAAGAAATTCCTGATTGGGCAAAAGGCGCAGATGGACATTACGCCGCCGCGTATTACGGTGCGGTGGCGTTTATCGTCAACCCCAAATTGGTGAAAAATATTCCGTTGACTTGGCACGATTTGTTGCGCCCAGAATACAAGGGCAAAATTGCGATCAATGACCCACGCAAAGCCGCCAACGCGCAATACGCCGTGATTGCCGCAGCAATGGCGTTTGGTGGCAGTGAGACCAACATTCAACCAGGCATTGACTTCTTCTCGAGACTGCAAAAATCGGGCAACCTGAAACCAATTGTGCCCAGCCTTGCCAACATTCAAAAAGGCGAAGTTGCTATCGGTATCAACTGGGATTACAACGGTCTAAACTTCCGTCGTCAGCTCAAGTCTGAGATGGATTTGCAAATCCGCATTCCGCTCGATGCCACCACCACCGGACCTTACGCACCAGTGATTAACGCATTTACGGCACGTCCAAACGTGGCAAAATTGTTCATGGATTTCTTGTTCTCCGACGAGGGTCAAATCTTGTACGCCAAAGGCGGCGCTCAACCAATCCGTGCCAAAATCCGTGCCAAGTTGCCAAAAGAAGTGCTCGCGCAAATGATCCCAACCTACCAGTACAAGAAAGTCAAACCAATCGTGGCTTGGAAGCAAATGCCTGATATTGTCACCAAAATTGGCGACAAGTGGGCAAACGAAGTTGTGGAACAATAAATCTCGAGCTTAAATAGTTGTAACTCGAGTTGAAATTTAGGGTGAAGGGAAAAGTAGGTTTTACTTTGACCTTTCACCTTTTCTCATTGATCGGACAAGAGAGGGGTCGAGTTGAGTCTTCGTTGGGCGACTTTTGCGGTTGCATTCTTATTTTTAGCGTTTTTAATCATGTTTGAAATCATGCCTGGAATTTTGCTGGTGGTTTCAGCATTCACCAACAAATTCGGTTTCACGCTCGAGCACATGCAAGAAGCCACCAAACCACTGTTTTTGAAAGCACTGCTGAATTCGATAAACCTCTCATGGTTCACTGCGCTCGAGGGTGGAATTCTGGGCACGATCACGGCAGGTGCAATCTGGTCGAGCAAAAACCCGAGTCTCAAACGTTTTGCCACCGCCATTTCAGGGGTTTCAGCGAACTTTGCTGGCGTGCCGCTCGCGTTTGCGTTCGTGGTGATTCTTGGTTCGAGCGGCATCGTGAACTTGATTCTCGAGCGTTTTGGTATTGAAGGGATTGATATTTACAGACGGCAAAATTTGCATTGGGTGTACTTGTATTTTCAGTGGCCCCTCATGACTGTTTTGATGCTACCTGCTTTCAACGCCATTCAACGCGAGTGGATCGAAGCGGCGCGTGGTTTAGGCTCGAGTTCACTGGGGTTCTGGCTTAAAGTTGGCATTCCAGTCTTGTTGCCGACCTTGCTCGGTTCGATGATTTTGTTGTTCGCCAACTCTTTTGGGGCGTATGCCACGGTTTATGCGCTCTCACAGGGTTCAATCAATTTGCTACCGACTCAAATTGGCTTTCAAGTCTCCGGACAAGTTGGTTACAATCCTGGCGCTGCGGCAGCGCTCAGCGTCATGATGGCGATCACGCTACTGCTCAGTTTGGCGTTGTATCGTTTCTCGCGGCGTTGGGCAGCGCAACTCGAGGGGGCAAAATGACGTTTTTGCGCCGTGGAATTATAGGTTTACTGCTGGCGTATTTGCTCTTGCCGATTTTGATGACGCTGGTTTACAGCCTCTCGAGTTCTTGGACTGAACTGATTCCCAAAGCCTTCTCGCTTGAGGCGTGGTCGAATTTATTCAGTGATCCTAAATTCTGGGCGGATGGTGGGCGCAGTTTGATTCTGGCATTTTCGGCGGTGGCGCTCTCGATCTTTTTTCTGGTGCCGACCCTGTTTGCCATCACCTTGTATGCGCCAAAACTCTCGAGCGCCCTCGAATTTTTTTCGTTGTGGCCATTTGTGTTTCCTGGTGTAATTATGGCGGTTGGGTTGATCAAGATTTTTTCGACGCCGCCCCTGGCAATCTCTGGCACGCCTTGGTTGTTGATTCCTGCCGTGACGGTGGTGGTCATGCCTTATGCCTACCGAGCCGTGGCAAACGCCTTTGAAAGTTCCGATGTGCGCCAACTTGCCGAAGCTGCACGAAGCCTTGGCGCGAGCGATTTGCAAATTTTGGCGTGGGTGATTTTTCCCACCGTTCTGCCTGGAGTGCTTTCAGGCGGCGTGTTGGCACTCTCGGCGGCGTTTGGCGAATTTTCGTTGGCGCAATTGCTGGTCGGCTCGAGTTGGGAAACCCTCCCCTATTACCAGTACCTGACCAACTCTCAAGATGGACACAAAAGCGCCGCCATCAGCGTTTTGGCGTTTGCCATCGCTTGGGGTTTGGGCAGTTTCGCGCTGGGATTGCGCAGCAGTGATAACCTGAAAGACGCGGTGACCGTCGCATGACAAACTCAAACGCAATCTCGAGTGTCAATATCAAACTCGAGAACATCAAAAAAACCTATAACGGCAAAGCCGCTGTCGATAACGTCTCGCTCGAGGTGAAACCTGGTGAGATGGTCAGTCTGCTCGGACCTTCGGGTTGCGGGAAAACCACCACGCTTCGTGCTGTGGCAGGTTTTGAAATTCCCGATTCTGGACGTGTTTTCATTGGCGATCAAGACGTGACCAAAGTGGCTGCCGAACAACGTCGCGTTGGCATGGTCTTCCAAAGTTACGCGTTGTTCCCAAATTTAAGCGTGGCTGGCAACATCGCGTTCGGTTTGCGCGTTGCGGGTTGGGAGGCTGCAAAACTAAAAGCTCGAGTCTCAGAATTGCTCGAGGTTGTGGGCTTGCATGGCTTTGACCGTCGCAGTGTTTTGACGCTTTCGGGCGGGCAACGACAGCGTGTCGCGCTGGCGCGAGCGCTCGCGCCCAACCCTCGGGTTTTGTTGCTGGACGAACCGCTGTCGGCGCTTGACGCCAAAATTCGGGCAGAATTACGCACCGAACTTCGGCGCTTGCAGCTCGATTTGGGGATCACCACGCTCTTGGTCACCCACGATCAAGAGGAAGCCATGAGCATGTCTGACCGCGTGGTCGTCATGAACCAGGGACGCATCGAGCAGCTTGGCACCCCCAGGGACTTGTACGCCACACCCGCCAGTCCGTTTGTCGCCGCATTTGTCGGTGCGATGAACCTGATGCCCGCTGAGGCACTGGGCAACTCGAGTTTTAGGGTCAGTGGACAAAAAGTCAATATCCCAAACCTCGAGAACAAATCTGGGCGCTTAGGCGTTCGACCCGAAGTGATCGAATTAATGCCGCTCGAGCCTGGACAAACCGCGCCGTTGCAAGCCGTGATTGAACTGGTGACCTACTTGGGCGCTGATCAGCAAGTGATTCTGAAAGTTGGGTCGGATACTTGGGTCGCTCGAGTCGAAAACGACCAAATTTTTGCCAGGGGTCAACATGTTGCACTCGAGATTCCAAGCAATGCTTGGTTGTGGCTGCCCATTTAAATTCTGAGTCTCGAGCGTTCAAACTCGAGACTCGGTTTTAAAATCTTTTAGACTTTACGAACTGGGATTTGCAACTCCAAAACATCTTTTTCTTCGTCTCGGTCTACATGAATATAAACTTCACGGACTGCTCCATTTGCCACCAATTGTTCAGAATCCATAAAGGCGAGAAGTGCGGCATACGCCTCACCAAATCGCTCAAAACTACCGTGATGCACTGTAGAAACCACCTCGAGACTCGGCAATTCGGTCAGGGTCACCTCAGTACTCGAGCTAGCCGAAGAATCGCCGTGAAATCCCATTGCCACCTCGAGTGTAAATTCGAGTTCGCTGCGGTAATCGCTGTGCCAAACGACAACGCAAGGTTGCGCTTTCTCGAGGTGTTGTGATCGCAATTCGTCCTCTAACTGGTTGAAAAATTGGCTCATGGGTTCGCTGACATGTTTGAAGTCTCTTGCCGTTTCTTGAGCGGCAAAAACGCGGTAGCTGGGTAAAGTTTTCAATTCGATTTGATATTCGTCCACGTGTTGCTCCGGTTAATTTATCTGCTTTCAGTTGTAACAATTGAAGCTTCAGGTTACGTCAAGTGCGAGCGTATTGTGCCAAATGAGCGACTGCTCGAGTAACCGAGATCAAAAGAATGAGTCTCGGACACGAAAATTTCATTTCAACATCGGTTAGATTGCTGCAATGACTGACTCGAGGAGAATCTAATGTCTTGGTTTAAAGGCAATACCCACACACATTCTTACGTTTCTGACGGCGATACCAGCCCGTCGGAGGTTTTGGCTTGGTACAAATCGCACGGTTACGATTTTGTTTGCATGACCGATCACAACCATCCGTTCGACCCAACTTGGGCGGCGGGCGTGGTGGACGGCGGATTTCTGGCAATTCCTGGCGTCGAGATTACAACGGTTGCCGAACGCTTGCCTGTGCATGTCAACGGTTTGGGCATCACCGCCATGCCAGAACTGCGAACCTATCCAACCATTGAGGCGTGCTTGCAGGGCGCTATCGACGGCATTCGGGCGCTCGGCGGCGTACCGATTGTCAACCATCCAAACTTTCATTGGGCACTCGAGAGTAAGCATTTGCTCGGCGTGCGCAATTGCAAGCTCTTTGAGGTTTGGAATGCCAGCACCGATTGCAACAATTTGGGCATTGGTGGCAAAAAAAGCACCGACGAATTCTGGGACGGTTTGATTAAAGCCAGTCACCTTTGGTACGGCATTGCCAGTGACGATTCGCACGATTTTCAAGGCGAATTTTGGGGTTATAGAAGCCTTCCAGGGCAAGCTTTTGTCATGGTGGAAGCCGAAAAGCTCGAGCAAACGGCAATTCTGATGGCGCTTGAATTGGGACATTTTTATTCGAGCACGGGAATCACCCTCGAGAAACTAAACTGGAAGGGTCGAACGTTAGAACTTGAAATCAAACCCGAGCACCATTACGCGTACTCGAGTGAGTTGGTTGCCGGAAACGGCAAAATCCTGGAGGTGGCGCACGGTACAAAAGTCAAGTTTGTGCTGCCCGAATCCGTGCCTGCCGCTCGAGTGAGGGTGTTTGACTCGAACGGGGCACGACTTTGGACGCAAGTCTTTGGTGGTTAAACGCCGACCAACAGCGCTTTGTTGACTTTGGCGAGGGCTTGGTCAATATCGGCGATCAAGTCCTGCGGGTCTTCAATGCCAATCGAGAGGCGCACGAGTGAATCCGAGACGCCCTCTTTGGCGCGAAGGTCTGGCGAAAGCAGTTGATGGGTGGTGCTGGCAGGATGAGACGCCAGCGATTCGACATCCCCGAGTGACACGGCTTGCATGAACAACTCGAGCGAATCCAGAAAGACTTGGGCGGCTTGTCGTCCACCCTCAAGTTCGAGGCTGACCATGCCCCCAAAGCGGCGCATTTGGCGTTTGGCAATTTCGTGCCCTGGGTGATTCTTGAGTCCCGGGTAGAACACGTGTTTGATGCCAGATTTTGAAACCAAGTGTTGAGCGATTTTTTCTGCGCCGTCACAGTGGGCTTCCATTCGCAGCGGCAGGGTTTTAATCCCGCGCAGAAACAGATAGGCTTCTTGCGGTCCCAGGCAGCCTCCAAGGTGACGCAAACCCTCCATCCTGACTTGCAACATCAGGTCGCTCGAGCCTGCCAGCACACCACCAATCGCGTCGCCGTGACCACCCAAGTATTTGGTCATCGAATGAATCACCACATCAAAACCATGATCGAGGGGTTGGGTTAGGTACGGAGTGCAAAAGGTGTTGTCGGTCACTGCCAACGCGCCGTGAAGGTGCGCCACTCGAGCGACTTCTTGCAGGTCGGTAATTTTGAGGGTCGGGTTGGTTGGCGTCTCGAGGTAGACCATTTTGGTGCGGCTCGAGAGTTTTGATTCCAGTTCTAAAGTGTTCTCAGCCTCGAGAATCTGAATGCCGTACCGCGCCAGGGTATCCAGAAAAAAGCCTTCAGTGCCGCCGTATAAAGGACCCATGTAAATCAGTTCGTCGCCTGGTTGCAGCACCGTCATGGTCAGGGCGCTGATGGCTGCCATGCCGCTCGAGAAGGCGATGGCGTCTTGAGCATTCTCGAGGTTTGCAAGTTTTAACTCGAGTTCGCGCACGGTTGGGTTGCCGATTCTGGAATAGATGTAACCCGATTCCTCACCAGAGAACAGCCGTGCGCCGCGCTCGAAGTTGCCGTAACCAAAGGTCGAGGTTTGATAAATCGGGTTGATGTGAGCGCCAGTTGGGTCTTGTTGATGTCCTGCGTGGACGGCTCGAGTACGAAAATCAGTCATGGAGTAAACCTTCTTTCTAGAAATCTCCCGAAATTTTTTAGAGTTTTTTCCTAAAAAATTTCCGACCAACGGGAGAAGGGACAACGTACCTGTGACCGAAATGAAAGAATTGGAGCGAAGCGCGAGTAGCCCGATAGGTGCTGGTTTACGAGCAAGAAGCGGAAATTCTGAAATGGAGGTCACAGGTACGCGACAGGGTTGATCTATCCTAACAAACGTTAGTCTGAAAAGGTGTTCATGTTTCATTGATTAAGGTTTGGTGTCCTCGAAACGTTGCGCCAACACCAAGCCCCTGACTTGAGCCAGACTGTAAATGTACTGTTCTTCATCTAGCTCGGAGCCGCGCAACCGACACCACAACTTTAAGCAACCAATGAAGGCAAAAATAAGCCAAAAGATCGCAATTGTTCCCGCCACCGTCAACGCGAAACCATGATCGAGCACGTTGCTGGGGGTGATCGGTTCAATCAATTTCCAAAACACCACGCCCGACACGATGTAGGGAAACAACGCCCAACCAAACCGAATGGCTTGAAGCTCGAGTTTCATTTGTGAAATTGTACTCCAAAACTACTGGTGATTCATCTGATGTTATTTGACCGACACCATCCGATTGCGTCCAGCATTTTTGGCTTGGTACAGTGCAAGATCGGCTTCGCTTAACAGCTCCAAACCACTGGTCTCGGGTTTTGGCTGCCTGGAAATTAAACCAATGCTAATGGTCACCACTTTGGCGACATCCGATTTTTCATGAGGGATGCCCAATCGCTCGACGGCAACCCGCAGGCGTTCAACAACCATCAAAGCAATGTTTAAATCAGCCCCGGGCAAAAGAATCGCAAATTCTTCGCCACCATAACGAAAAACCCAATCTCGAGTTTCGCGCAATTCTTCATTTAAAACACTTGCCACACGTTGCAAACAACGATCCCCTTTGGGATGTCCGTAGGCGTCATTGAAACCCTTAAAAAAGTCAATATCAATCAGCGCCAACGACAGCCAAGAATTTGATTGAGCCGCCAACTGAATGGCGTTGTTGAACAAATCGTCAAACTGCCTGCGGTTTGGAATCCCGGTCAAAGCATCGGTGAAGGACATCTGAAGCAGTTTTTGATTGGCAAAGTGTAAATCCGAATTGATCTTGGCAATTTGCAGCGTTCTCGAGCGAACTTGCTGCTCAAGCGCCAGATTTTGTTCGCGCAAGTATTGGCTGGTTAAAAAAGAAGAATTGAGCCAATTGCGCAAATTCAGCAACACCGCAGGCAGTGGCGGTTGTAAAACGACTATCGTCAGTACGCTTGAAACCTCTCCCCAACCGATCAAGGGCGCATACGCTTGAAGTTCCAAGGTGTATTCACCTGGCGGCAATGAATTGTACTCGAGGCTGGCAGCGGTTTTTGGTTCAGACCACTTGGCATCAAAACCCAGCAAACGGTGGCGATACCGCAAACTGTTTTCATCAACAAACCAAGCCGTAAAAAATTCGATCTCGAGCGTCCAATTTCCAGGCTTGATGGTGATGAGATCACCTGCATAATCGGCTTCAGCATTAAGCCAACGAATTGCAGCCAGCTTGACAGGCGGTAGCGCTTTAACCTTCTCGAGTTCGTCAAGATTAACGATCATCAGTCCAGAATTTAAACCGCAGATTAGGTTTTGCTGATCAAAAACCAAACTGCGGCTGGTGGTAAATTCGCAGTCGTTCGGGTCTTGCCACGCCGTGATTTGCCGCAAGAGTTTTCCGGTTTTTTGATCAAATTCAAACAGTCCCAAACTCGTGCCAACCCATAAACGCCCATTTGGCAGGCTACAGGCAGCCCAGCCAGCCACCGGGTCGGTGGTTTCAAGCAAGACACGACTGACAAAAACCGAAATTGCTTTGCGAGCCAGCACAATTCGGTTGTCCTGCAAGATCACCAATTGTCCGTCCAAGCTGCTGGAAATTGAGTAGACATTGCCTTTTTCAGTCAAACCAGTTGAAACCACTTGTTTAAATCCATCAGGTGTTTCGCACCACAAACCATTGCCCACTGTACCAACCCACAAAACCCCCGCGCGATCCTCAAAAAACGTGTAGACATAGCCCAAAGAACGCCCGTCGGAATCCATCACTTCAGAAAACTCGAGATCAGCAATCCCTTGCTTGACCACGCCCAAACCTCGGACAGTTCCAACCCAAATTTCACCCTGACGCTCGAGTAAGACCCGATTGGCACTGGCAAATACAGGGTTGTTCGTACCAACCTTAACTGCCTCAGCAGCTTTCAACTTCATCAGCCCAGATTGGCATGCCGCCCATTGATGCCCGCTGGAATCCTCAATGAAATCCCAAACGGTGGCATCGGTTAACGCCTCAAAAGCACGATTTGACACAGGGTTTTGCAGGCTCAGAAAGTAACTTGAATTGTTACCACCTATGTAAAACGCTTTCTTTAATGGCTGTTTTTTTTTGCCATCAAGCTCGAGATCACTGGTTGCAGGGCTTGAGGGCGGTATTGAGTCTCGAATTGAAAACACCGCGCCCAAATCTGACAAGGCTGGACGTGTCAAACAATGCCTTAACATGCCAATTCTGGCGACACCAAGATTGTCGGTTGCCGCCCAAACATTGCCAAACTGATCGCCGCTTAAAGCGTTGACACGGGTTTTACGCAACACCACCGCTTCGAGTTCAAAGCCGTCTGGCATCACACAGAATTTGCATAATTCACCATTGATGCCAAGCCAGAGTTCGTGCTGATTGGCGTAAATCGCATGAACGGACATGGGCTGATTTAAACCCTTCAAGCTTCTTTGAACTCGAGCTTCGAGGTTTAGTTCGACCATTCCTTGGTCACCGCCAACCAGCAAATGACCATCCGTACTCAATGCAAGCGCTTGAACCGCGCCAACCTGCGCCCAAGCATCGTTGCTGGGCTGATGCCAAGCGTTTGACTCGAAAAAAAGCAAGCCACATTGTCTGCCTCCCACCCAAATTCGACCTGTTTTGTCAACCACCATCGCCAAGACCAAAGCCCCAACCAAAAGTGGGTCACTGATTTTGTGAAAACCCGTGCTTTCTGACCAGCGAACCAGACCTTGCGATGCGCCCAACAAAACAAAACCATCCGAATGAGCCACCATGGAATCCACAAAACCGTGCGACCAGGTACTTGGATTGGTCAACGAACGAATACGTCCGTCAGTCTCGATAACATCGACGCCGATATCAGTGCCGATCAAGATTCGATCATCGGGCAGTAGCAGCAATGAACGCAGTCCCTGGGTACTTAAACCGTGTTTTTGACTAAAGCTGCTGACTCGAGCGGCATCGTAACGCCCCAAACCACTGGGACCGACAAACCAGAATAAACCTTGACGATCTTGGATCAGGTCATGAACCTGGCTGCTTGGCAGTCCCTGTGCTGGACCAAACATTTTAATTGGAAACTGAACCGCCAATGCCTGTGTTGGGCTGTTTAAAACAACATTGTCAGTATCTAAAGCTATATTCAAAGCAACTCGTGTCTCTTTCGGATGACTTTACAATATACCTTCGCCTGAGGACCTCAGATTCTTGCATGATAGCATTTTTATTCGTTTGGGAAAGCAAAAATAAACACTTTAAGACCAATTTATGTGCTTGAAATTTCAAGCGAAACAAACAATTCGAGTTTTGAAGCTGGAATCAAACCTCGAGCCTCGGCGCGGGCAAAAAGTTCTTTGACAGCTTTTTCGCCCAGATCGCCAACGTCTAGGCTAAATTCATTGACGTACAAATCAATATGCGCCTGCATCACACTGTCTTCCATTTCGAGGGCATGTTGACGAATATACGCTTTGGGTTCATTAGGATGCGTATAGGCGTACTCGAGCGAGGCTTTGACAGAGGCATTCAATGCCCTTTGAGTCTCGAGCGCAATATCACGCCTGACCAGAATTGCGCCCAAGGGAATCGGTAAACCCGTTTCAGAATCCCACCATTCGCCCAAATCCATCAGCTTGACCAAACCGTGCTGCGGGTAGGTAAAACGTGATTCGTGAATGATAAGCCCCGCATCAACCTCGCCGCGTTCGATGGCGGGCATGATGGCGTCATAACGCATGACAACAGTATTCACGCCTTCGGGTTGCGAGAGTTTTAAAAGTAAAAATGCAGTGGTTAAATTCCCAGGAATCGCCACCGTTTTTCCAACCAAAGACTCGAGCTTGGTTTTTGCCACGATCAACGGACCCACACCGCGCCCGAGCGCCCCACCGGACCGCAACGCCACATACTGCTCGCGCACATGTGCATACGCGTGATAGGAAATTTTGGTCATCTCAAGTTTGCCAGCCAGCGCCCATTGGTTCAGGGTTTCGACATCCTCTAGCAATTCTTGGACAGGTTGCTCGAGATCAATTTTTCCGTGGGTCAGGGCGTAAAAAATAAAGGTGTCATTGGGACAAAAGGAATATCCGAGGTTCATACCCAAAGTTTAGTGCTTGAAGGCAGGGGCGTGTGCCTTTGAGAGCAGAGGGCAGAGGGCAGAGAATGCGACGCGCAATGCGCCTAATTGTCAAGTCAGTGGCGAGGTCAGGCTTGCGTTCAGTTGTTCGGCAACCGCAAGCACTTCTTTAGGCTCGAGCGCACCTTTAAACCAAATAATATTTTCCTCAAGACCATCAAGCTTTTTGATCTCATCGCCCAAATTCAGTCGGCTCGAGATGGCAATCACGATGTCATGACGCGCACTGCGCCGCAACTTCTCGAGTTTGCGTTTCAAATAATCGGGTCGCCAATAACCAATAATCTCGAGCAGCACACTGCGCCCGTCGTCGTGTAACAACCTGAAATCTGGAATCATGACCGTGCCACCCAAATCGACAATGTCCACCTCACGCTCGAGTTTCCAGGATGATTTTAATTTTTTGAATCGCTCCGAAAAACCTTGCTCCAGGATGCTGTCAAACTCTTTGCCTTTGGCGTAATGGCTTTTGAGTTTGGTGCTGTCATCCAGCGTGAAGCTCGCCTCGTCGGGTTCATTGCCAAAATCTTTGCGAGGAATAATTTTTGCCGTGAGTGACCATTTGCTGGTGTTTAAAAGCGCGGGCAAAAACTTGGCAAACGCCACGCCGTAGCGAGTGCTGGGCTTAAACAAACTCGAGGGTCCATCAAGAATGATCGTGTAGCCCGCGTCGGGGTCGCCCTCAATGCGGTGCATCAAGCCAAAAAGTTTGAGATACTTGAACAGCCGTTTGTATTCGCCAGGGTCGTTGCGGTGCGCCGTAATCACCAATTCAGAAGCCCGGTACAAAATGCCCTGAGCTTGCGCCAAATTGAAACGCTCGAGCAACCACCGCGCGTCGGCGGGTTCAAAAGCAATCACTTGATTCTCGCGCAAGTCGGCGTACAAACTGCGCTCGAGGTCGGGCGCACAAACCTCCAAACCAAGTTCAATGCTCAGTTCAAAAGCCAGTCTCTCGAGCACCAGACTTGAAGTCTCGAGGGTTGGGCGCTCTGTCGCCGAAAGTGCGAACACGCGATCACGTAACAGTGTTGGCTCGAGAATGGCTTGGGTGACAAATTCGCAGCGTTCAGAGTACAACAAATGCGCTAAGCCCCGCCGAACACGGTAATCGACGCTGTCCGCCTCGTCCTCGCGCAACGCCTCGTCAAGTTCGCCGCGCGTGCGTCCATGAAAAACGCCGAACAACTCGAGGGATGTTTCGATACGTTCAAAATCGAGCTTGGAACCCGAAAGCGATTTGGGTTCGATCACGCCTGCGGTGATTCTCGAGATGAGCAGTTCGGTGGTCAGCATTGGAGTCTCAATGTTAAGCGTTGGCGGTTTTTTGCAAAGCCAGACAAATCACGATTGACTTTTTGGATATCAGTGTTTGCTGGTGCAAAGGTTCAATCAAAGTACCAAAACGCCTTTGTGCTGTGCGCTTTCGGCGGGTTCGACATGAATCGTCACAATAGCCCCTTCAACTTCGTCTTGCAGCGCTATCTCGATGCGGTCACAAATCTTGTGAGACTCGAGCACGGTCATGGCATCGGGCACGACCAAATGAAATTCGATAAAAATGGTCCGTCCCGCGTGCCTGGTGCGAAAATCGTGCGCCTCGAGCGCCCCAGTTGCATGTTCGCTCACCAATCGGCGCACTCGAGCAACCATTTCGGGGCTTGCGGCAGCATCCATCAAACCATCGACCGAGCCGCGAATCAGTCCCCAGCCGCTCAAAAGGATGTTGAGCGCCACAAAAATGGCCATCGCAGGGTCAAGGATTGCCCAGTGGGTCACGGCTGCCAAACCCACTCCGAGCAACACGCCAATCGAGGTCAGAACATCGGTCAAAAGGTGTCGTCCATCGGCAGTGAGCGCCACCGAGCGCCAAACCCGACCGCGATGAATCAAAAATACCGCCCAAATGCCATTGATGACGCTCGCCAAGCCGTTCATCAATAAACCCAGAACGGGCAACTCGAGCGCAGTAGGGCTTGCCAATTTTGGGTACGCCTCACGTATAATTAAAATCGCTGCCAGTACAATCAGCACGCCTTCGATCACCGCCGAGAAATACTCAGCTTTGGAATGACCGAACGGATGATTTTCGTCGGCGGGACGACTGGCAACTTGAAGCGCAATAAAGGCAAACAGTGCCGCCGCAACGTTAATGATGCTCTCGAGCGCATCTGAAAGCAGCGCCACGCTGCCGGTCAAAACCCAAGCAAAATATTTTAAACCCAAAACCAGCAGTGCGATCGCAATGCTGATCGCTGCCACTCGGATGGTATAAATTGAAGTTTTGGAGGCGCTTTCCATCGCAGCAGACCTTATCATGACTCAAAGTGTTGTGCCACCCAAAATCGACGCCAATATCGGCATCAATTATGCAAGCCAACTTCAGGATAAGATAACACCATGAAACCCGAGTTTGACGCTGTTCTTTACAGAGTACTTTATAAGATCAGGTTCAGATTATGAATGCTGCCATATCCCTCGCCATTCAAGGACGTTTTACCGAGTTACCAGCTTTTGATGGCAGGCGATTGTATCAGGCACTCGAAGATTTAGACGTTTTAGCCCATAGACTTAATCTCGAGCCGCTGGGTTCGTTTGTTGCCGTCACGACAGAGGAAATTGAAGATGCTGGCGTGGATTTCATGAATTATATGATGCCTCAAAACAAATGGTTTGAAGCCGAGGATGTTCTGGAAACAATTTTTGATCTAAGGGTGCATCTCGATAGGCACCCAGATGCAATTCCCAATGCCTTAAGTGTTTTGCCAGAACTCAAATTGTTCGAGTTGGCGCTCGAACTGTGCGAAACCAATAGCCTTGCCGTGCGATTAACGCTTGAAGTTTGAAACTCGGGTAGACTTAAGTCATGCAAATGAAAATCTCTAGTTTTGGCGCAGCCCATACCGTCACAGGTTCCAATCACTTGCTCGAGATGGACGGCAAACAAATTCTATTGGACTGTGGTTTGTTTCAAGGTTCCAGAGCGCTGGATGACTTAAATGATCTTCCTTGGGGTTACGACATTCACGGGATCGAAGCCCTGTTTTTGTCGCACGCACATCTTGACCATTCTGGAAGGCTACCAAAATTGGTGAAAGACGGTTTTAAACGCCAGATCATTGCCACCCAAGCCACCCGAGAAATTGTCGAACAACTTCTGAACGACAGCGCCAAACTGCAACGCGAAGATTATGAGCGTAACAAGCGCAAAGGGCGCGAAGCCAAACCACCGATGTACGACGAAAACGACGTTGCCGCAACCCTTGAGTTGTTTGTACCGCTTGAATACGCAAAACCACTCGATTGGGACAATCTTTCTGTGACCGCGCAGGTGGCAGGGCATATCCCCGGCAGCGCCAGTTTGATCTTTGAATCCGCCGGTGAGCGCTTTGTTTTCAGCGGCGACCTCGGCAATGCCAGAAAAGATATTTTGCCCGATCCCGTTCCCTGCCCAGATGCCGATGTGGTCTTGATGGAAAGCACTTACGGCGACCGTGACCACCGACCTTTTGAAGAAAGTTTGGCAGAACTTGCAACACTGTTGACCGAAGCTTCGGAAAAAGGTGGCAAAATCTTGATTCCAAGCTTTGCCCTCGAGCGCACCCAAGATTTGCTGTACCACATCGCCAGGCTCGAGGAGCAAAAACTGATCCCGATTCTGCCCGTGTTCGTCGATTCGCCGCTGGCTGGACGGATCGAAAAGACTTACAGCACCGCCAAACACGAATTTGTACCCGAAATTCAAAAAATGTTTGAAACCATGGACCCTTTCGAGACGGCACGACTCGAGTACACCAAAACCACCGAAGAATCCAAAGCCTTAAACACGATGAGCGGTAGTGCGGTGATTATCGCGGGCAGCGGCATGATGTCGGGCGGCAGGATTCTGCATCACTTGATCAATCATCTGGGTGACCCTAAAACCAGTTTGGTGATCGTCGGCTTTCAACCCGAAGGCGGACTCGGCAGGCGGCTGGTGGACGGTGCAGACCGCGTCAGAATCAACGGGATTGAGGTTGCGGTCCGAGCAAGTGTTCACACCATTAACGGCTTTAGCGCCCATGCCGACCGTACAGAGTTGCTGAACTGGTCAAAAGAGGTCAAGGGTGAAATTCGACTGGTGCACGGTGAAATGAAGAGCATGACGAGTTTGAGCGAAGCCTTGAACGCTCGAGGTCAAAAAGGCAGTGTTCAAGCACCCAGTATTGCCATGCCTGGTGAAGGCGGTCACGCCAGTGACGGAGAGTAAGGAGAGAGTTTAAACCTGAACCATGATCTCGAGTTGCTTGAGGCTTGGTTTAAACTCCAACAGGTCAGCAAACTGAGCGATGGATTCTTGATACTGCCCGCTCGAGTCCATCGCGCTGGCATCGGCTTGGGTTTCCCACAGGGTCACAACCATGCCCTTGCCCGTGTTTGGATCGCTGGTCATGTAACCTCCTTGAAAACCTTTGGTGTTTTCAAGACTTGGCACAATGGATTGACGCCAGATTGCTGTGGCTTTTTCAAGCGTCCCAATTTTCAATTGGCTGGTGATAATCCTTGCGTACATAAAAACGTCCTTCATCGTGATCGGCGTAAATTTTCGAAAACTGTGCCAGACTTAGCTCCGATGCTCTTGCTTAGACCATGAAATTCAAGTTGATAGCGGAATATTACACTGTTTTGGACGAAAATCACACCATTGAAGATGCCCGCACTCGACCCGAGTTTACCTCGAGTGAACTTGAGCTATTGCACCCTCGGGTTATTAACCATTCACAAAAATTGATGAAATCTAGAGACGTTGTTTCCGTTTCCACTAATTGGTTTCATTTTGAGTTTTTTCAAAATGGCGCACAATTTGGCGTTGACGTTCTTTTACGTTGCTTTTTTCGACAACATCCTCGGGAATCTCAGCACAAATTTCTGGGTAACGCGCCTGCCACATTTTCCAACCTTTGGCTGGATAAACCCGTTTGGCTTCGGGTGCAAACAAACGAGCCGCCTGAATTTCAAGTTCGGGATTTGGAGGTGTGCCGACATGGATTTTTTCAAAAGCCGGATGTTGATTCCAAGCAATCAGTCTTCCTGCCCCGCCCCAAGGGTCGTCACATGCCCAGACCACGCGCTTTAGCCCCAACATTCCAATGGCTCCGCCACACATCAAACAAGGCTCGAGGCTGGAATACAAGGTCAGTTCTTCAGGGTGCTCGAGTCCAGAGCGTCCCATTCGGTAAAACGCCACCATCTCAGCATGTGCCAGTCCACTGCCGGCAATCTCAAGCGGTTTGCGTGACCACGATTCGCTCGAGCGGTTTCTGCCTTCGGACACGATATTGCCGTCCCGATCGGTAATAACGCAGCCAATGGGCGACGAGCCTTTTTTAACGCTTAACCGCGCGAGTTCAAGCGTGCGCTCGAGCATAAGTTGATCGAAGTGTTTGGTGTTCATCACATGGATTATGCGATGTGTTTGTGCTGGATAAATCGTGACAGCTTACGATTTGGCAATGCCTAAACAAATCGTGAATATTGTGCCTTGGAGGCAAATCGGCGGACTGAGAACTTGCAGTTTTAGTTTTTAGTGTTCAGGACAATCAAACTTGAAAAGGGCTTCCCAATCCTGCTTTGAATAGCAGTCCTATGATCCAAGAAGCCCGAAAACTATTCAACACCATCGAACAAACTCTTGCAAGCA
>JANMUC010000482.1:0-7228 GCA_031391225.1 Deinococcales bacterium | reverse complement strand
TACAGCACGTCGCCTGAATTTTTCACATGTCACAGAAAGCCCTGACATTGATTTAATTGGATCAAACTCGAGAAACATCGTTTACGTCGTGAGCGCAATTGCTAAAAGTTTCCGAACCATTGATACGATTAAGTCTAACCTATTCGTTAAACAATCAAAAGTTCTGAAATCGCTAATCGCCATTCAATTCTTAACCCTCGAGCTTCATAAAACCTTTGCCTTCGAGCTTAACCTTATGCACGATACGATGGTCTTGGTCAGAACCATTTTCGGTGGTGGCGGTCAGATTGACGTACTTGCCAATTGGCGAATTGATGACCTTTTTTGCCAGCGTTTCTTCGACCTGAAAAATTCCTGCGCTGTTGTTCATGCTGACATTGATCTCGATGGGTTTATCCGTTCCCCTGGCAATCACGACCTGATCGACCGCCAACGCACCCACGCTATGAATGTCCACCTTGCCGAGCGCAAAGGCTTTACGCCCACGACCTTTGGTGATGTCTGTACCATCGGCAACCGCTGTAATTCCAGCCTCGAACGTCAACGGCGCAGGATTGAGATCGTGGCAGTTGATCGAATGCAAGATAAAACCACGAATTTTGGTGCGCAAACCGACTTCGGCATAAATTGGGGTCAGCAACCGCTCGAGAATCGGCATGGCGAGCATCACCCCAAACGCCTCGTGGGCATTGCGGTGCACTT
Organism: Deinococcales bacterium; assembly: GCA_031391225.1. Lineage (GTDB taxonomy): Bacteria > Deinococcota > Deinococci > Deinococcales > JAAFIG01 > JANXTZ01. The sequence continues at coordinate 6,526 of JANMUC010000482.1, read as the reverse complement.
GATTGCCAATGTCATGCAACATTGTACCGATGAGTACCACCAAATACGTGTCGTCCACATCGCCAGTGCCAGACTCGAGCACATCGCCGCGCACCCCAGTTTCCAAAAGAAGCTCGAGAATCGCCAAACTGGCTGCGCCCGTCACCCAAGCATGAACCCGTCCATGATCGTTGTAACCAAGCTTTCGCACCGTGATGTAATTTGCCATGTCCCAATTTGCCAACGCCTCGCTGTCGTGCGAAAGTGCCTCGTAGGCAGCGAGGGCTTTCGGGAAACGCAGCAAATCGATACGAATCGCTCGGTCTGCCTCTTCAATTAATTTCGCCCTGGGCGTTGCGAACTCCACACCCTTACTTCCAGGCGTGGTGAATTGTGAACCTTCAGTTCGCTCCAAACTGGCTTCGCGCCCAGCGGTCATGTCAAGCTTTAGTCGCTGCGAATTGTTATGTTTTTGCGTCATGCAAGTTACTCCTTAGCCTCAGCATCGCTGGCGAAATTCAATTGCACCAAGCGAGCCGCCAGCTTCCAGGATACGCCCTTGGAATCCAAAAACTGTTTTTGAAGGATTTTCACGCACGCAAAACCATTTATAGAGCATGATGATGTGATGGCTAGCCCTCTCAAACCTAAAAATGCAATCCGAGCAATCCAGACTCGAGCACTGGCAGTCCATGATTGATTCGACCCTCAAACTCTGGCTGGTGCGTCACGGCGAAACCACCTGGAATTCCGAGCGCCGCGCCCAAGGACACCTCGACGTGCCACTCTCGAGCCTCGGGCGCGACCAAGCCACCATGCTGGCGCACCGTTTGCGGGGCACAAGCTTTGATGCCATTTACAGCTCTGATTTGTCACGCGCCCTCGAGACGGCGCGGGTCGTTGCCAGCAACCTTGGCGGGCGAACCCAAGTTCTGGCAGACGCCCGTTGGCGCGAACAAATGCTCGGCGCACTGCAAGGCTTAAGCACCAACGAGGTTACCGCCATGCTCGAATCACGTGGTGCCACCCGACCCATTCTTGTTACCGAGCGTTACCCAGACGCGGAATCTCGAGCGGAACTGATGGAAAGAATCAAAATGGGATTGCAAGAATTGATTCGCCGTCACCCCGAAGGACGCGTGATCGTGTTCTCGCACGGAGGCAGCATACGCGCCGCCACCAGCGTCTTGCTGGGCGACACCGAACAAAAACTGAACTTCGGCGGTCTGGAAAACACCAGCATCACCCGCTTCAGAATCTCGAGCGATCAAGGGACAAACCTTCGCGGGGCAATGCTCGGCTACAACGACTCGGCGCATTTAGAGCACAATTACAGCTCGAGTTTTCGCGCCGACAACAATGAAGCATAGTGCTACAGCGGTTTTCATATCCGTTGACGCGCTTCTTGACCGTAAGACGCACCTGTCTTGACCCTAAAAATGCACCTGACGGGCTGGGTCGCTGCGGGCATGGTCGCTTCTTGAGCATAAAACGCACCTTGCGGGCTACTCGCGCTTCTTGATTCCAAAACGCACCTTCTTGCCGCCAAAGACAGCGCCTTCGGGCTTGCGGCGCTTCGGGCGGAATCGCTTCGCGTCAAACATTGCGCAAGGTGCTGTAGGCTAGAACCATGTACGCCAAAGACATTCTTGCCCTTGACAACCTCGAGTTGCTGCCAAGGGTGATTCATGACTCCGACGAGGTCAACCCAAGCTGGACAGGACTCGACCTCGAGCTGCCAGGACCACTCTGGGCAGAAGTTCCCGCCAATTGGTCTGGGCGCATCACCAACCGCCGCGAAGACGCCCTGGGATCGATCTGGCTCGCACCACCCCTCAAAATGAAATTGCTGGTTCCCATGATGCGCGAAGCTCGAGACTTGGGCGCCATCGCCACAGGCGTAGACTTCAGCGCCCTCGCCGCCGACCTCGAAACGCGCCCGCGCAGCGCCAGCGAACTCTCAGAACTCAAAACTGCCTGCGGACTGCCATTTGTCATCGCCGGACTGCTCGACCCTCGAGACGCCGAACGTGCCGCCGAAGCAGGCGCAGACGCCATCATTGCCAGCTCGAGCTTGAGCGCCTGGCTTGGCGGTCCAAGTTTGGTCGCCCTCCTGCCAGACTTGCGAGACGCCGTCGGCGACATCCTGCTATTTGCCAAAGGCACAGTTCGCAACGGCGCGGACGTGCTGCGATACCTCGCCCTCGGCGTTGATGCCGTCGTGCTGCCAGGCGCTTTAAACCCACATCAGATGCTCGAGGAACTGTCCAGAGCCATGCGTGTCACGGGCTGCAACACGCTCGATGAAATCAGTTACGATCTGATTTTTGAACCAACTTTTGATTGACGCGATAGACTGAAGGTATGAGTTACTTCAAAAACATCAGCTCAAACCCAAAATTAGTGAGGAATCACTCGCTTGAAGCCCTCACCCGGCTCGCAGGCTCGCCACCCTCTCCCGCAAGCGGGAGAGGGTTTGGAAAGCAATATTCTCGCCTCTCGAGTTATCACCAAAACTCCCTTCTCCTGATGTTGCGACCATGCCCGCAGGTGCGTTTTATGGTCAAGACGGGAGAAGGGTCGGGGATGAGGGTAGAAAAATGGCTGCTTTTGTGCTCGAGAGCGGGTGGTAAATTCAATTACTGCAAGATTGCCAACACCGCTTGCCCGTACTTCACCAGCTGCCCAATCTCGAGCGTATCTTGCAATCCTTCAAGCGTACTGACTGGGGCATGTGCCAGATGCTCGAGTTGGGCGTCGGAGAGCACATCTTGAACTGAAATTTGGTTTTGCAGGGCGATGTCGCTGCGCCATGCTTTCAGACGATCGAGGCGTGAAAGTGCGGTGTGAAAGCTATTCGAGGTTTGGGGTTCAACAGTTGGGATGATTGTTTCGACGCTGGAAAGGTTGACTTCAATATCTGCTTGGCGGCTCGAGATGCTGCTTGTTTTATTGCGGTTGAGAAAATAAACGCCCAGTGCGAACGTGCCAAGAATGAACACCCAAGGTGAATCGGAGACAAAATTGAGCACCACAATGCCAATCAAGGCGATGGCTGGGTAGATTGCCCAGGCATGACGTTTTGGCTCGAGTTTGGTAACGAGGTAAAAACCGCCTGCCAGTCCAACCAAAAATGCGGTGTCAAAGCCGAGAATGCTGTCGAACAGGATGCCCGCGCTGACGCCTGCCAGAATTCCGCCCGGAACGGCAAGTCCTGGAAGACGATTTTCGCGGTAGAAGTACAAGAAGCCGGCGGCAATCGCGCCAATAATTAACCAACCTGCGCCGTCTCCCGCGATCAGGCTGATGGTTAAAAGTGCGGCGATGCCAATCAGGACGTAGCCGAGGCGTTGCGAGTTTGGGTTGGTTGTCATGGTCTTTCCTCCGTTTGATGCTCGAGTTTGTGATCTCGAGGTCGTGAATGAGTTAATTCTAGGGTTGACGGGTAAATGGCGGCAGTGTGCTTTGTCAAATCGTGCGGGTGATGTTTGTCATGTGCTCGAGGTCCTTGCCCCTGTTGATTTATTGTGCGCGGTTTGTGCTCGGTTTTTTGCAATGTTTTTTGAAGATTTGTCGAAGGATTTGGCATTCGCTCGATTTGCTACCAGTTGATGGGTTTTCTGGCTTATTTGCCTCAGCACCAGACTACATCTAGTGGTACATGTAATCCAACCTACATTTGCTGGGGGTAAATTCTCGAATGTTAAGCATGAGAATTTGCTCAGCCGTCTTGGCAGTTCTCTCATGGTGGTACAAGCCTTGAGCCTGGGAATATTTGCTGGTTTTGATGCAGGGTTTAAGAAACAGAATGTGACTATATGAGAAAAAACCAGGTTAAAACTCATCTAACCCTTAAAGAGCACGTCTAATCTCTTGGAACGCTCGAAGGCGACGAAATACGTTGCCAACAGCTTTTTTTATTGCTCGACCTCATGGCGTGAAATTTTAACGCCCACTAAGGAGGCGCTCGAGAATGACAAGACAGAACTTTTGGCGTGTATTGATTACGGTAACTACGCTAACCATCATGGGCGCAAGCTGGAATAGCCTCGCGCAAAGTGCACCAGGGCAAATTGAAGACCTGGACGGAACTTTGCTATCCAACAACCTGGCACTGCCAGCCCCATTGCAAGTGCCGCTGCCCCTTCGGTTCGAAGCCCTCAGTGTGCTCGGCGCCAACCCGCCCAGCGCCATCACCTCCAGTTCACCTTTGCCGTCCTCGTTGCCAGTTATGCCCTCGGGAACAGTTAGCACCCGAACGACCATCGCCCAAAACACAGCACCAATCAGCACCTCGAGTTCTGCGACAACCAAGCCCGCGAGTGTCTCGAGCAACCCCAATCTTGCAAGCACAAAGCCGCTTGCAAAACCAGCCGTCAAACCAGTGGTCAAACCAGCCCCAAAACCGGTCGTAAAACAAAAAACCATCGTGGCGAAGGTTAAACCCAGGGTCAGTACCACTTCGCGCCGCGCAGGACCAAGTTACTTTTTGAAATCCACAGCCTATAACAGCACAGTCAGCCAAACCGATTCCACCCCTCGGGTCACCGCCACCGGTGCGCGAACCCGCTTTGGCGTGATTGCCCTCAGCCGCGACATGCTGCGCAGCATCCCTTACGGTTCACAGGTCACGCTTGAAGACATGGGTGCACTTGGGTCTGGTGCTGGACGTGGACGTTTTAGCAGCATGCTTCGCGGTGTGGTGTTTATCGTTGAAGACACCATGAATAAACGAATCTCGAGAACCGTCGATGTTTGGTTTCACAGCCGCAGCACGGCAATGCGTTGGGGCAAACGCCAAGTTAAGTTAACAATCTTACGTTACGGACGACGTTAAGCAGTTTTCTCACAATAAGTTATAAACCCAGACCCACTTCGGTTTGGGTTTTTGCCTTTCAGTCCGCCAATGCCGCATAATACTCAAGGTGACTGAACTCAACCTGGGAGAGCGGCGAAAGCGTCAACTCGAGGAAAACTCGGATGTGACCTTTGGGAATGTCCGAAAATCATTCGGTGATCTCGAGGTTTTAAAAGGCATCAGCTTGGAGATTCGGCGCGGCGAGTTTTTCAGTTTGCTCGGACCTTCGGGTTGCGGCAAAACCACATTGCTGCGAATTCTGGCGGGTTTTGAATTTGCCGACTCTGGCGAGGTCAAATTGCGCGGACAAGATGTGACGCAGTTGCCGCCCAATCAACGCAATGTGAATACAGTGTTTCAAAATTACGCGCTTTTCCCGCACATGAGCATCTGGGACAACGTGGCGTTTGGCTTAAAAATGCGCAAGGTTGCCGCCTCTGAGATCAACTCTCGAGTTGAGAAAGCCCTCGAGACGGTCGAAATTGCCAGCAAGGCTCGGAACAAGCCAGCGCAACTCTCGGGCGGTCAGCGGCAACGTGTGGCGCTCGCCAGGGCAATCGTCAACGAACCACAAGTTTTGCTGCTCGACGAGCCGCTCTCGGCACTGGATCGCAAGCTTCGCGCCAACCTTCAAGTCGAGTTGATGCGCCTGCAATCTAGGCTTGCCATGACGTTTATTTTTGTCACCCACGACCAAGAAGAGGCGCTGACCATGTCAGACCGTTTGGCGGTCATGAACCGAGGCGTGATTGAACAACTCGGACGCCCCGAAGAAATGTACGAACACCCCGCCAACGCGTACGTGGCAAAATTCTTAGGCTCAAGCAACACCATTCAAGCCACCGTGATTGGACCTTGCAGGGTTAGAACCGCCTTTGGCGAACTCGAGACTGAATGCAAGCTGCCCGCTTCAGGCGAGGTGGTGCTGGCAATCCGACCCGAAAAAATCAGTCTTTCCAGAACCCAAAGCTCGAGCGTCAACACCATTGCCGTGAAAATTACCGACGAGATTTACTCGGGCGCAATGGATGCCTACCGCGTCAAAACCAGCGACGGCACCGAACTCGAGGTTAGCGCCATGAACATTGGCGAGGTTTTGCTCGATTTTGAAACAGGCGAAACCTTGTACGCCAGCTTTCCAAAACACAAACTGATTCTGCTGGACGCGCACACCAAGGCGGAATCGTTATGACCGTAAAACCAAAAAAAGCCAATTCCGCTCGAGTCACCGCATCAACCACTGTCGGTGGTGAAGTCCTCAACCGCGTTCAAGTTCTGGCTCGAGCCGCGTTGACGGCAGGACCTGGCGTGCTCTGGATCACAATTTTTTTGGTGATTCCAAGCATTATTTTGCTGGTATCCTCGTTCCTCTCTCGAGATGACTTAGGCAGCGTGACCCAACCCTTCACAATTAACAATTACGTGCGTTTTGCTGGTTGGGATATTCTGGGTTTTGACCCCGTGTACTTGCAAATTTTGGGACGCACGGTGCTGGTCTCCTTGGTCACGACATTATTTTGCGTGCTGCTGGCGTACCCTATGGCATTTTTTATTGCCGCACACGGTCCAAAAGGACGCAACACTTGGTTAACACTGGTGATCGTCTCGTCTTGGACGAACCTGGTCATTCGGACGTACGCCTGGATGATCATCTTTTCACCAGGCACACCCGTCACCGAATTCGCTCGA
>JANMUC010000477.1:0-1566 GCA_031391225.1 Deinococcales bacterium | reverse complement strand
TCGCCCGCCTCCAGTCCGGCGATCTGTCCATCTGGTCGGCGCTCGGCGAACAACTGCGCCGCCTCAAAAGCCTTGGCATCCCCTATGACGTCACCCCCGGCGTGCCGGCCTTTGCCGCCTCGGTCGAGGCTGGCTTGTACCCATTCTCGGTGGTGTCCGAAGGCAACGGTAAGAACTCGTTCGCGGTTCGTGCCACGGCAGGCGTCAAGGTCGAAGCCAGCCAATTCACGGTCAATGCTCGAGGTCAATTCTCGCAAGATCAACTGGTGGCATTCTTAAGCATCGGTAAGAGTGCCTTGGGCAAAACCGTCAAGCTCTCGAACTACGACGCCGACGGCGTGAGCGAACTCAAACTGACCCTGGTTGCCCCAAGCGGACAGCGTTACCCACTGACCAGTTCGCCAGACACGCAATGGGCAACCAATGCCTTTGTGGTGACCGATCAACTGCTCGGCACCTGGAAAATCTTGGCGGCAATTCAACCGACCACCAAGCAATTCTCGAACGCTTTTGCTTTTAGACTGCGTTTAAACGACGAACCACTGTTCGCCCAAATTCCAGGCTTCACCAGCGATGCCAAACCGATACAACCACTGATCGTGGACGTGGTAGACACCGAAGGCAAGCCAATCCCAGGCTCGAGTTACACGGTCGGCGGCGGCGCGGTTCGGGTTGCCCAACCAGTCTTGCCAGCTTGCTACCAACCCGTCAGCGCCACGATCTTAGAGGGTCAGGGCAAAGTTGAAAGCAGCACCAAAGTCACGATCACCTCGGCGTCGGGGCATATAAGGTTTGTTGCCACATGTCCCAAAGCCAACCTTCAAGTGAATGCCGTTGCCCTGGTGTGCGGTACTCGTACCCCACTCTCGGACGCTAGTTTCACCGTCAATGGTGAGGTGCAAAACTTGCGTACACCAGCCACCATCACCTTAAAGCAAGCCGGCAACACTGTCATTACGCCAAGCCCACTGGCAGGCGCAACCGCCCAAGCGGTAACCGTCAATGCTCTAACTGGCAAGACGGCAGTGGTCACCCTCGAGTACGCCGTGTCCCAAAGCCTCGAGATCAGCCCAAGTGAACTGAACTTGACCGTTGGTGAAATGGGCACTTACACCGTGACCGCCAAAACCGACTTCCCAAGCGCGATTCCAGTCACCATCAACCTAAGCTTGCCAGATGGACTCGAGGCGCAAAGCCCAACGCGGGTCAAAGGCACAACCCAAGCGGGTCAACCGCTGACCCTGGTCGTGCCAGTCAAAGCCACCCAGGAAATCGTGAATGGTACGGCGCGTGCCACGCTCGAGCCAAACTGTGGTGTTGTCGCCAGTGCCAGCGTGAATGCCGCCCCTGTGGTGGTTGTGGTTGTTCCACCCCCAGCCGAGTTAAAACTGACCAAAACCGTTGATAAAGACGTTCTTGCTGCGGGTGAGCTTGCGACCTTCACGATCACCGTGACCAACACGGGTGGCAGCAGCGCCAATAATGTTCGTTTGACCGATTCTTTGCCAACAGGTTTGACAGGCGTCAACATCGATCAAACTTTTGACCTGGCGGCGGGTGCAAGCA
>JANMUC010000642.1:0-3055 GCA_031391225.1 Deinococcales bacterium | reverse complement strand
CATCACCCTCGAGCACCGCGCCCGAAATGGCTTGAACCACCCGGCTCGAGTGAATTTGCCCCAACCTTGCCACCGATTCCAGATTCAAACCAAGTTTAGCGAGAGCCAACACACGATTCTCGAGCACGCGCTTTGGGTCATCACCGACTCGTTCTGACAAGTTTAAACCGGCAAAATCCCCAGTGCTCCAGCCTCCGGTGCGGGTCGAAAAACCATGATTGCTCTGTAAATTCGGGGCGTGTAACCACATAAGGGTCAGTTTACGCCAGCGCATCAGGATTTCTGATCTTAAAGCATCATTTGACTCAGAAAATGGTCGTATTTGAAAATTATTCCGTTCTCGAGAGGCTTTTTGTGAGTTCAAAACCTTTAATTACTTGGCGTAAAGGCAGTTGGTGAGGGTCATTTGATCACACAAGCCAAAAAACCACACCAGCAGATAGGATTCTTTGCTACACTAAGTTCTTAATGAAACGTTACTTGCACGACAATCATCAACTTGCGTTCTTTACGGGCTTTGTGGCTGTTCAAAAGGGGAGGCTAGATCAAATCCGTTTGGGTTTGAAATCCAGCTCGAGTCTGATTTTGGGGGAACATCATGGATGAAAACATTACACCGTTAGCCAAGAAGCTGGCGGAAGAAAACTCGATCGATTGGCGTTTTATCAGGGGAACAGGTCCAGCTGGCAAGGTCATCGAACGCGATATCCTCAGTTACCTGGCACGTATCATGTCCGGCGAATTGGATTTGCCCGCCATGCCTGACGCTTCTGAACCTGCGGGTCCTGCGGCGGGCAGCTCCAATATGCCCGACATGGGGCAAGTCGCGAACTTTGATCTGATGAGCGCCAGTATGGCAAAAGAGGGCGTTGACTTAAACTCTATGCTCGGTGATTTCGCCGCGCCTGCACCAGTCGAAACACCGCCAGTTCCCGAGTACGACTTTTCGATGCCAGTCACTCCAGCCTCGAGCGTTACAGATGATGTCGTGATCTCAAGCCAGGTTGCTGGTGTTACTGTGCCTGAAGTTACTGTGCCCAAAGTGGCTGCGCCAAGCCCCAAAGTTGCGGAACTAGACGACACCGTGTTCGAGTTTGATCTTGACGATATTGACGACGTTGAACCCATCGCCACCTTGCACAACCCAGACATGTTTCCCAGCGAATTTGCAGCGCCAGCCATCACCACCCCAAGCTCGATCTTAGACGAAGATCACATCATGACTGTCACCGATGACCATGACGCGCTTGTACCCTCCGATGAAGTCACGCTGAGTCCAGGGGACGATATTCCAGTGCATGTCAGTGGCGAATTTGAACCAGTGCCCGATCCGCTCGAGAATGTCGCATTCGAGTTGGATGCGCAAAGCCATTATGAACCCGTCCAAACCTTAATTGTTGAAGATGCCATCCTTACCCCCGAACCAGAATTGGTCGTGGACGACGTTGTAACCCCCATAACGCATCACGAACCCGCAGGCTTATCGCTCGAGGGTCTGGCAGCCGTTGGTGCCGGTGCGCTTGGTATTGGTGCCGCATTGGGAAATGCGCCAGTGGTGAACGATCTCGAGCTTGAGCTTGAAATGCCAGTTGCCGTTGAACCCGTGTTGCCGGTTGAACCCGAACCAATGGTTGTGCCAGTCATTGCCGAACCTGAGATTGCGCCCATTATTGCCGAACCTGAGATTGCGCCCATTATTCCCGAACCAATGATTGCGCATTTTGATCCCGAACCTGTTCACCTCGAACCTGTGGTGATCCCCGAGCCTGAACCTGTCGCCGCGCTCGAGCCTGAACCGATTCATGTTGAACCTGAACCCGTTCACGTTGCAGCCGAACCAACACCGACTCCAGTCGTCATTCCAGACGTGGTGGAAACCCCAATGCACCTGGACTCCTCGAGTCACAACGTGGCTGTCGGCACCACTTCTGTTGTACACAAAGACTTTTTCAACACCAACATTTTGCGCCGTCAGTTCAATGCCAGTGCCTTGATGGACATTCGGACACAAATTTCCAAAGCCTTGAACGGACGCGAAGTTCAACTTGGGGTCTTTGTCGGACGTGCCGCACAGCGCGGACTGTACCTGCTCGGCATCGACCTCGAGCGCTTTCTGGATGAGGGCCGCCAGGCAGGTGCGTACCCCGGATGGCTGCGCGAAGGCGCCGATCTCGAGCCGGTTCGCACGCCGACCCCAGCGCCGAACGCCGAGCCCAGCGAGCCCGTGGAAGCACCGGAACCGCAGGACCAACCTTGAGCGACTCGACTCTATTACGCCGCTTTTACGTCGAGACCTGGGGCTGCCAGATGAACGAACTGGACAGTCAGCGGATGACCGGCCAGTTGATGCAGCAGGGGATGCTCCCGACCCGCACCCCCGTCGACGCCGACCTCATTCTCCTCAACTCCTGCAGCGTCCGGGAGAAAGCCGTCCAGAAGGTCTACTCGCGCCTGGGTGAGTATCGGCTCTTGAAACGCGGCCGCCCGCACCTGCAGATCGGGCTCTGCGGATGCGTTGCTCAGCAGGAGGGGGAAGAGATCCTGGCGCGCGTTCCAGATCTCGATTTCGTCCTTGGGCCGGCCCGAGTGGGGGAGCTCGTCGATCTGCTGACAAAGCGTGTTGGAGGCGAACGTGTCGTCGCTCTCGGATTCCCGACCGACCGCCGGTACGATTTTGACTCGATCTCCCGCGACGGGCTCTACAAGGGGATGGTCACGATCATCGAAGGCTGCAACAAACGTTGTACCTTCTGTATCGTACCCTCGACCCGGGGACCGGAGTCGTGCCGCACGAGTGCCGAAATCGAGCGTGAAGTCCGCCACCTTCTCGACTTCGGATTCGTCGAGATCGAACTGCTCGGGCAGACGGTCAATCACTGGCGTGAGCCGACTCGCTCCGCCGTTGACGCACATTCCGACTCTTCCGACAGCTCTGTTGGACCCGAGCGTGTCGATGATTTCGCCGATCTTCTCGGTCGGCTGGCGGCGCTTCCCGGCTTGCGGCGGTTGCGCTTCATGACCTCTTATCCTCGCGACTTCACGCCGCGCATGGTGG
>JANMUC010000403.1:0-6506 GCA_031391225.1 Deinococcales bacterium | reverse complement strand
GTTCACGCAATACGATTGTTGTGCCTGAGATTGTGGAGGTGTTGTATCGTGATTTAAGTTCAAATCTGATTTTAGTACGTAAGGCACGATATGCAGGGAAGACGTGAATGACAGTATTTCGTGAATTAGTTGGAATGTATGCGAGGCACGCCTCGCCCCTACGGAACAACGATTTTTGTATATGTGACCCAATTTTTTTGATTCGGTTTCTTTTTGCCCGCCTAAATCCTAAGCTTACTTATGTCAGCACGATTGCTGAACTTTTAGAATAAGGCACTAAGATGGGAAACATCATGACCCCATCTTCTAATGCAGATTTTGAAGCGCTCAAAGCCGACTTTCCAACGCTCGAGCGGGTTATTAATGGCAAGCGTTTGGTGTATCTGGATTCCACCGCCACCAGCTTAAAACCTCGGGTCATGATTGACGCGATGAACGATTATTACCGCAACAACGGCGCGAATGTTCACCGTGGGGTGTACACGCTTTCGAGCGAAGCCACCGATTTGTACGAGGCTGCCCGAAAAATAATGAAGCAGTTCATTCATGCGCCCAATCTCGAGGAGGTCATTTTCACGCGCAACACCACCGAGGCAATCAACCTCGTGGCGTACTCGTGGGGTTTGGCAAATCTTCAAGCGGGCGATGAAATTGTTGTCACGGAACTCGAGCATCATTCCAACCTTGTGCCTTGGCATTTGGTGGCAAAGATGCGCGGCGCGTCGATCAAAGCCGTGCGGATTACGCCCGAAGGTCGGCTCGATTTGGGGCACTACGCTGAACTCTTAAAATCTGGGCGCGTCAAGATGGTCGCGGTGGCGCACATTTCAAACGCGCTTGGCACCATTCATCCGATCAAAAAGATCATTCAAATGGCGCATCAGGTTGGCGCACTGTGCCTGATCGACGGCGCTCAGGGTGCGCCGCACACCAGCGTGAATGTCCAAGAACTCGAGGCAGATTTTTACGCGTTCTCTGGTCATAAGATGCTCGGACCAACGGGCATTGGGGTCTTGTGGGGTCGGCTCGAGTTGTTGAAAGCCATGCCACCGTTTTTGGGCGGTGGCGAAATGATCTTGGAGGTTTTCACTGACCGCTCGAGTTACGCCGAACCGCCCAACAAATTCGAGGCTGGCACGCCCGCGATTGCCGAGGCGATAGGTCTGGCTGCGGCTGCCGATTACCTGTTAAACCTTGGACTCGAGCGGGTTCACGCGCACGAACAGGCTTTGACCAAGTACGCCCTTGAGCGCTTGGATCAACTCGAGGGTGTAGTGACGTATGGTGCTCGAGGTGAAGACCGCGCGGGGGTGATTGCATTTAACATTGCTGGCGTTCATCCGCACGATGTTGCCAGTTTCCTCGACGAAGACGGGGTCTGTGTTCGGGCGGGGCATCACTGCGCCCAACCCGCCATGCGGGCGCTCGGGGTGCAATCCACGGCTCGAGCCTCGTTTGGGATTTACAACACCCATGAAGATGTGGATGTCTTGATTGGCTCACTCGAGCGTTGCCGCAACTTCTTCGCCTGAGCGCTTCAGAGCTACCTCTAGGGTCTGCCAGGGTAGGGTCGCGCACTTTACACGAGCGTGCAGTTTGGAGACGCCTTGAAAGGCTGCCAGATCGCCCAAGGTTTCTTTGGGTGCTTCACCGTGAATCATGGCGCTAAAATCGTGTGCCAACGCTAGCGCTTCCGAAACCTTATGCCCCTCGAGCGCCAGGGTCATCAACGAGGCACTGGCTTGCGAGATGGCACAACCGACGCCCGTAAATCTGGCTTGACGAATCACGCCATTCTCGAGCAACAATTGCAATTCGATCTCGTCACCACAGGAAGCATTGACCCCTTTTTGCTTCAGGGTTGCCCCCTCGAGCACGCCTTTGTTGCGTGGTTTGCGGGAATGCTCGAGCACGATTTCGCGGTAAATTTCTTCAAACGCCATGTTCAAAGTCTAGTCGTTTTGCACTGCCAATGTCTGTTCTTTTGTAACGTTTTTGTAACGTCGTGACTTCAGACTGAGGCTTGAACAAACACTGGCAATGTTTGAAAGGGGTTCAAGATGAAAGCACAACTCGCCAAACAAAAAACCTCAAGCCGTCTCGTCCAAACTCGAGCCAATGCTACGGAACAAGTTCGTTTTCTTTCAGAGCGCGAACGCCTTCTGGTGCAATTCGCCCTTGACATGGGCAATTTGCGGCGTGAGCGTGTCCAAGAGCTTGCCCGCGACTACCAGCAACATGGTTTTACCCCAACCGAATTGCTCGAGGTGGCATTGATGGCGGTCAACGAAATTGACTTGCCCAAAGCGCTGACTTGGGTCAACCACGGTTTAGAAGCCAAGTGAATGCCGATGACCAAAAACCTCGAGGATCAAATTTGATCCTCGAGGTCGCCATGATGGTCAAGCGGTTTTGCCGATTGAACGAACCAGCAAAACAGGAACGCTTGAATGGTGCGAGACGGCTTGCGCGACACTGCCCAACAACAACAGGTTTAGCCCGCCGTACCCATGCGTGCCCATGACAATCAAATCAATGCCCTGCTCTTTGGCAGTCTCGAGAATCAATGCCTGAACCTTGTTGCCGTGAGCGTGATGCAGATGAACTTTTGCCACGAGTGGTTGCAGGACATTCGCCGCTTGCTCGAGCACTTGCTTGCCGGTCATCTCGAGCGAGGCTGCCAGGGTGGTGTAATCAAACGCCGCGTAACCGCCTATCGGATCGCCAATCGGTAACGGAACATCGGGTACAACGTGCACCAAATGAATCTCGGACTCGAGTTTGATTGCCAGTTCTTTGGCGTGTTGCAGTGCCAACACCGAGGGTTCGCTGCCATCGATGGGCACCAGAATCCGTTTGAACGCGGTGGCGGGTGGTTTGCCCTCATCGCCGCGCAAGAGCAGCACCGGAGTTTTGGCGACCCTCGAGACGCGCTCGGCAACGCTGCCCATCAGCAAGCGGTTCAAGCCCTCTCTGGCGTGGGTGCCCATCACGATCAGATCGCAACCCGCACTGTCGGCTTCAAAGGCAATGGCATCACCGATGTTCATGGTGTAACCATCTGCCAGCCGTTCTTCGAAACGAACCCCAAGCTCGAGTGCCCGCGTTTTCCAAGGTCTGATGACCTCATGACCAAATTCGCTCGGAACTTTCTCGGTCAGGGCATAGGTGAAAACCACGGCGGCACCCAGCAGCTTGGCGAACTCCAAACCCATCTTGGCGGCGCGTTCGCTCAGTTTTTCGGTACTGATCGGAATCAAAATTCGTTTGAACATGACTTCCTCCTTGTTCGTTACAAACTCTAGATTTGACCGATTACCAAAGCATTACCTTGACGCTCGAGCCGTGCCGATGCTGGCGTACTCGTAACGCATTGGTAATTGTTCGGTTGGATGCTGCACCTTGGAGGTACAACACCATGAAATTGATTGTGATCGGCGGTGTGGCAGGCGGGACAAGCGCTGCCGCCAAAGCCAAACGGGTCAACCCTGACCTCGAGATTACGCTGTTTGAACGCTCAAACCACGTAAGTTTTGCACCGTGCGGCTTGCCGTATGTGATCGGTGGCGACATCAGCAATTTTCATAAACTGATTGCCCGCACACCACAAGATTTTACCCAAACTGGGATTCAAGCCTTGACCCAACACGAGGTGCTTAGCGTGGACTATCCAAACCGTGTGCTCGAGGTGCGAAATCATTTGGAAGGCAATACTTTTAAAACTTCGTTTGACAAACTCTTGATTGCCACCGGCGCTTCGGCATTGCGACCACAGATTCCTGGCAGCGACCTCGAGAATATCTTTACGCTGCGTAACATCACCGACGGCGAAGCCATCCAAAAAGCGATCTTGAGTGCTTTTAACCGCTCGAGCAACCCCAAAGCCGTGATCGTTGGGGGTGGTTACATTGGTTTGGAGATGGCTGAAGCCTTCCAAAAACGTGGTTTGCAGGTCACGATCATCGAACAACTGCCACGGTTGTTGGGCAATGTTGACCCCGACACCGCCGCCTTAACCCTGACGGAAGTCAAACGTCACGGCGTTGAGGTGCTGGTTTCCGAGCAGGTCAAGGGTTTCACTGGCAACCAACGGGTTGAACGGGTGCTGACCTCGCAAGGCGAAATCGAAGCCGATCTGGTTTTGCTGGCGGTTGGTGTACGTCCAAACTCGAGTTTGGCAGCCAGTTTTGGCGTCGAACTGACCCCCTTTGGCAGCGTCGCCGTCAACCAGCAACTCGAGACAAACTTGCCAGGCGTTTACGCCGCAGGCGATGTCACCGAAGTGCATCACTTGGTCAGTGGACGGCACGCCTATATTCCGCTTGGCAACACCGCAAATCATCAGGGGCGCGTCGCTGGAACAAACATTGCCGGTGGTCACTCGAGTTTTGCTGGGGTGGTCGGCACGGCAATTTCCAAGGTCTTTGACGTGGCGGTCGGCTTGACGGGCTTGTCCGAACTCGATGCCTTTCAACTTGGTCTGGACGCGAAAGCCATCACCATCAACACCAGCGATCATGCGGGGTATTACCCAGACAGGCGTCCGATGATGGTGCGGCTGGTCTTTGAAACAAGAGGCGCAAAACTTTTGGGCGCACAAATTGTTGGGCACGGCGATGCGGTCAAACGCATTGATGTGGTGGCGGCATTGTTGCACCGTGCGGGCACACTCGAGGATTTGGTAAACCTGAATTTGGCGTATGCGCCACCTTTCTCGAGCGTTTGGGACCCCTTGCAAATCGCTGCGAATGCCGCCTTGCATTAAGGATTGAAGGCAGCGATGTCAACGAAAAAAGCCGCACCCTAATTTGGTGCGGCTCTGGGTTTAGAAGGCTCTGGGCTGAGAAGGCTCTGGGTTTAGAAATCTCTGGGCTGAGAAAGCTCGAGCCTCAGAATCTAAGACGCTCCCTTGCCCATCGAATCAGGATTTTTGGGTTCGACTGGCACATCCAAACGATCCACCACAATGGTCAAATTTGCCGCCAGCGCCGCAATCGCCCCAATCGCAGCCCAGACCGGTAGCAGCAACGCGCCGACCACACCAATGGTTAACGGAATCTCGATCAGAACGTGATTGTCTTCGTTCTTGATCGTGATCCGACGAATGTTGCCTTCATGAATAATTTCTTTGAGCCTCGAAACCAGGGTATCGCCACGCAGTTTGAACTCTTCAGACTTCACTTGTTCGCCGTTCATCTTTGACTCCTTTTCAACCAACTCGAGATTTGGGTGTGTTTGGAAGGCTTAGCCAGTCATAGAACATCACCGCGCCGAGTGCCACGAAAAACACGTTGTTAAAGCCGTGCATCGGAATCAAGCCAAACAAATTAAAGTTTGGCGCGATAAAACCAACGATGCCCAAAATGCCAAACACCGGACCGACGATGCTCAAAGTGATGCGGGTTTGGTCATCATCCGTTGAGGCGTACCAGAGCCACAGACCGACGGCAAGGTAAGCAAACTCGAGCCACAAATTCATCGGGAAATGCCCAATAAATTCCCCGAGCCACGAATAAACGCCAGACCAAGCAAACCGAGTGCCGCCAACAACAAACCTGTCCAAAGACTAATTGTACGTGCCATCATCGGACTCACCTCTGTTTCAAACAGAATTAAACTGAAATGCCAAAGTGTTTGAATGATTCACACCCAGCATCACCTCCTCTCGAGAAATGCAACTGGGTCACGCTCCGATTAAGAGTTTAAGGCTCGAGCGTTACCACAGAATTACCGATCAATCCTGGTTCTCGAGTCGCACCCAGCGCATGTTTGAGCGCTGCGATGAAAGATTTATCTTGGGTTGGATTGCGTGGGCAACGAAAATCCTTTGATCATCAACTCGAACAACGAGGCTTCTCGAGCATCGTGTTCACGGTCAAATGGCGGTGCTTGATCGAAATCGACATCGTTAAACCTCAGGGGCGTGATGTGGTTTATCGCTGGTTCGGTAGGTTGTTTTGGCTCTAAGTTCGCCAGTGTTTGAAGTGCGCAATCGCCGTAGATTGTGCTCGAGAAGCGCAATTCTTTGACCAACGGCTCGAGGCTGGCGTCGAGTTTTGCCGCCCCAGCCAATGCCCTCACGCCAGGATGCGAGGTGGTCAGTTGCACCATCACCTCCAACCAGCCCAACTCGAGCGGTACTGGTTGTGGCAATTCGAGTTCTGATAATTTCCACTCGAGTTGCTGCAAGTTGTGTTTGGATTGCCTTTTGATTGGCTCGAGCGACAGCAGCGGTTGAGGGTACGCCAAGCCCTCGAGCGCGGCTCGATTGGCGGCGTGTTCCCATTGGTGGGCGAGGTTTAACGCACTGATGATTTCGGTATTCATGACAACCTCCTCAGGCAGCCTCGAGTTTGCCAGGAGGGTATTACCGAGGCGTTACCAAGCGTTTAACCATTCACGCCAACGTGGGGGTGCGAGACGAGTCTGGCTGGGTGCTAAAACTGCCACCTTACCCGCTCACATAGATCTGAATTGCTGGTGATTTGAAGCAACTTGAGCGAGGT
>JANMUC010000345.1:0-2483 GCA_031391225.1 Deinococcales bacterium | reverse complement strand
TGACGTTGGCTCTTGGGGCGGTTGGTGATTCGTTGAGGATCAATTTTGAGCCATTTATTTTATGTTAACTTAATTCTGTTGGGGTACTTATTTCATTGTTCTTTTTAAGATCAAACGCGAGCCACTGTACTCGAGATCATCTGTAGAAACCGAATTCCAAGGAATATCTTCTTCGGTTGGAAGAAATTCGTAGATTCGTTGCTCAAAAGAAGGCTCTGTTTTTGACAGTTTAAAAATACTCAAGCTTGGTTTGTTGCTGGTTAAAAACGACAAAACAACATTGAATTTCTTTGTCCCTGTTGTCACTTCAATCAGTGGAATGTAAGCCACATAACGCTCCTCGAGCCTTTGCAAACCAAAATAAGGCTTGTCTGAAGTGCAAGAAGAAATCCCATTGTCAAACAAACTCTGCTCATTCCAGTTTTTAACCGTTCCGTACCCGAGTCGCTTGGCAATACGTTGCAACGAAGCCCGAATCTGATCTTGATTCCAAGCACGCTCGAGCTTTCCTGATCGAATGATGTACAAGTTTTTCAGGGTGCTAGACGTATCAAAATCAGCAACAATTCTTGAATCGTCAGTCGCAGATTTTGGTCGTGTAAACCCAACGCATGGACTCTGCCGCAGATCAGGCACAACTTGAAACAGTGGCTCGAGTTGTTGCCCAATGATTCCTAACTCTCCAATGCGTTTGCGCTTATTGCCAACTAAACCATTCGGTTTTGCAAGTCTATCTTTTTGAAATTTCCACGTATCAAGCAGTTTAAGTTCTAAGTCTTCAGAGAACGTCACCTGTGTTTGTGCTTTATAGGGAAGTCCATCTTTGGCATAAAATTCCAATTCAAACCAAAGTACATAATGTGCTGCCTGAAAGCTAAAGGCTCGTTTATCCTGGCACGCATTCTCGAGTTCGTTTGGTGATGTCGCCGTTAATTTGGTGATGTAATCGACTGGTGGCAGCGATGTGGCTTCTGGAATGGAATCACGACGGCTAGCCCAGCGTTTATATGTCCGAAGTGCCAGTTCACTGCTAGGAAGTTGAAGATTCAGGTCTGCCCAACAAGATTCAGTAATAGCGGGTCGAAAAGACTCGAAGAAAAAACCAGTCCACAAACCCCAGAATGCAGCAGGCAAAGCCAAGCAAGCAATAAGCAAAGAACCCACAAACTTAAAGATAGATCGAAAAAGGAAAGCAATCACAATCAACTCGAGAATAATCACTATAAGGACAAAAAAGACCACTACAATCCAACCATGTTCAAGGTCAAAGCCATTTGAGAACCATGCAATAGTTGCCAGCACAGGTGGGTTGATTGCCATGAGCAAGTACAGACCATACATTCTGATCACTGTTTGAAGCTGAACTCGAGTTTGACTTACGAATTTCAACCCTCCCAGAAAAAGAAAAACGAGTAACGAAATGAGCATCATTTCAAGCCCAGTTCGTGTTATTCGAGGACCAATGAAAACATTAAAATTAGGAGTGGTAAACACGCTAACATCTCGCGCATCTCCGCTCCACCAGCGATACACATATCCAAAAACGGCAAAACCAAGAAAAGCCAGAATCCCAAATAGAACTCGAGGTTTGTCAATTTGAGGAGGCTTACTTGTCATGAACCAGAGTGTACGCTCTGAATATCTCGAGAACGTTCAATCTGCCTCAAGTACCGTCAACCAAAACTCAAATTCTTCTGATCCCACATTCTGCCTAAACCGCTCGAGATGTTCCATAAATCAAAAGCCCAACTCGAGTCTGAGCGCAAAGCATTTGTTTTGGGTTTAAATCCCCAGAGCATCCTTTTTTCTAGATTAAGATGAAATCACATCAATTCGTGGTTTTCATAGAACTAATTCTCTTCAAGGAGCGTATATCGAACATGCAATTGCGAACAACAGCCGCTCTCAACCTGAAAATGAACCTCAACCAACCATTGAACGTATTTGGTTTTGGGCTGTTGCTACCATTGTTGATTTACGGCATTTTACAGGTCATGCCTGGTTCAAATTACCATTTTCATCAAACAACAGAACATTTTTACATTGTGAGTTTCACAGCCATTTGTGCTGCTGGTATCGCTGTTTTTATTGGTTTGATCGGCTCGAGGTTACGAAATTTGCAAGTTGTGCTGATGGCACTTTCTTTTGTTTCACTTGGTATCGTTTTCGCAACGCATGGTTTATCCACGCCAGATTTTTGGTTGGGGCAAAACCGTGTCGTGGCAATCAGCGCTCAACTCAGTGTCACCCTCATGAGCGTTTGGTTGTTCCTCTCGAGTTTTCCGGCAGATACACCCGTGCTTAAAGTTCTGGCGCGTCATCCTCGAGGGTTGGTGATTGGTTACGCTTTATTTTGGGTGATCGTGTGCGTTGCGGCATTGCTTAAGCCCGAACTGGCAAATTGGATTCCAATTGATTCCAATCCTTTGCATGTACCAATCAGTCTGTTGAGCATGGGCATTTTACTGCTGACCGCCTGGCGC
>JANMUC010000325.1:0-6993 GCA_031391225.1 Deinococcales bacterium | reverse complement strand
TATGAAGTTTGCTGGGGTGTTCACGGCGGGTGTCTTGGAGGCTGCTGAAATGCTCGAGGATGTTGATAATCACTCAGTCAGGCTACAGCACAGCTATCTTGGTGCGTTTGCCCTATCATCAACGATGATTTATGCTCTATGAACTATTTTTTGGATGAATAAAACCGAAATTCAAAACGGTGTTCATGTTTCAAATTTAAGCAAACTTAAAACCTCAACTAAAAGAAAATTATCAACTCACTTTAACTAAGGATTTGTCTTGAAATAAATTCTCTAAATGCAAGGCGCAGCAAGCAGAGGTATGCCTCGCCCCTACGAAAAAACATTGTCCTGTAGGGGTGAACCTTGTGTTCACCCTTTTCCACGAAATCGGGATGTTATTAAATGCCAAATCCTAAGCCATTTGCTCGAGTCAAAATTCCCTCCCATGACGTATGCTGCCTGCCTATGGAAGGTTTGTTCATCGCCAAAATTCTCGAGGAATTGCAACTGCTTTTACCAGCACGCAATTTGGGTTGGGTTTTTCCGAACGAAACGACTGCGGCATTGCTGCTCGAGCCTGTCGCCAAAAATGCCAAACCTTTCAATCTGGTCTTCGCGTACCGTCCGCCAACGCCAGCCTTGTACCAGAACCGTGACAAACTCGAGGGCAGCGCGGTCAATGCCTTTGGACGGGCACTTGAAGGTCGGGTCAAGGGAACGCTCGAGCGGGTTTCGCAACTCAAACTTGACCGTGTGGTGATGCTCGAGTTTGCCGACGCGCCAGGTTTTGTGGCGCTGCCAGCCGTAAGGGTCTTGTTTGAGTTGACTGGGCGCAACACCAACATGTTGATGCTCGAGCCTGGAAGTGGTTTTGAAGGCAAGATTCTGGCGGCGGCGAGGGAAATTACTGGTGATCGAAATCGTTTCAGGCAAATTCGCACGGGCGGCAAGTACACCGCGCCGCCACCGTATGAAAAACTTGACCCCAGAACCGCCAGCGATGCCGAATTGCAAGAGAAACTAATCGGCAAACCAATCTCGAGTTGGGCGAAACAATTGGATGGTTTAGGTCCAAGTTTGGCGCAAGAACTCGAGTTCCGCGCTTCTTGCTCACAAGACAGCACCTATCGGGCTGTTCGCGCTGGAAAATTTGAGGGCACAGACTTTGAACGCGGTTTGATTGCGTTACGAGCCTTGACAAAAAATCCTAGCCTCTCGAGCGAGCAAAGCTTGTCCGAACAAGCCAGGGGTCGCGCCACCGAAGACCGCTTAATTGCTCTGCGCAAAACCTTACGCGAACCGCTCGAGAAACGCGCGAAATTGCTCGAGAAGCAACTGGAAGATGTCAACCGCGCCCGCGAAGCGCTATTGGAGGCTTGGCAGGCTCGAGAGTGGGCGGACGCATTACTGGCATTCGTGCGCGATGTGCCAACTGGAGTCTCGAGCGTGACCCTGCCAAATTTGTACGGCGCTGGCGAAGTCACTATTCCGCTCGAGCCAACCCTAGACGCCGCCCAAAACGCCAACAAACTTTACGCTCGAGCACGACGCCGCGAAGAGGTTTTTGCCAAACTCGAGGAACGCGAACCAGCGCTGCTTCAAACGAAGCGCGAGGTACTGGACTTGCTGGCAACACTCGAGACCGCCACAGAATCCAAACTCGAGAAACTGCTCGAAGCCGACGACAACAACCGCGAAGCGCCACCCGCCGTTGGAATGCGCTTCAAGACCAAAGGTGGTTTTGAAGTGCTGGTCGGACGCAACGACAAAGAAAACGATGTCCTCACCCACAAACTTGCCAAGAGCATGGATATCTGGATGCACGTTCAAGGCTACCCAGGTTCGCACGTGATTGTCCGCGCCAAAAACCGTGAAGTGCCATTTTCAGAGATTCTCGAGGCTGCCAGCATTGCCGCGCATTTTAGTAAAGCCAAGGGTAGCACCAACGTTCCAGTTGATTACACACTTGCGAAAAGCGTGTGGCGACCTAAGGGTGCTCGAGCGGGAGCGGTGTACTTTAGCCATCAGAAAACGGTGTTCGTTGAACCTGGATTGCCTGGAAGGACCTCGTAAAGCTCGAGGTTACAATGATGAAAGGTCAAAACTTGGCTCGAAGGGATTGACAAAATGCACACCCTCAAGGGTTGCACCTGAATTAAAGTCTTCGGAAAGTATTACCGAAATTTGGTTGAGTTTTGCCACCGCCCAAATTTGAGCATCAAAGTACGAAAGCTGATAATCTCGCACGCCACGCACGGCTTCAAGAACCACGGCAGGTGTTAACGCCACAACAACAAAACTGGCTTGATAGGCTTGCAAGTGTTGATACACTTGATCTGCTGACATGCCAAACTTTTTTAGACTGACATTGGCGTACTCGGCAAGCACTTGGGCTGGCAGTGCGGTATCGTCACGGTTGAGCGCCGAAAGCAACCCAAGGGCACGTTCTTGCTTGAACAGATCACGGGCATCAATGGTGTGAATCAAGATATTGGTGTCAATCAAGTAACGCATTACGTTAAGTCCGAACCCCAACGCTCGAGACGCGATTCGTTGGCGTACGCATCTTCACGTTTGTAAACATAATTTGGGGCTGGTTGGTGCGCACGCGAGAATGCTCGAGCATCATCAAGCAAGGCTTGTAAGGCTGAAGAATTTGAGTTGATTGGCTTTTGTTTTTCGTTCAGTAGGGTTTCAAGGGCACGACGCACCAATTCGGCTTCGCTCAGTCCAAGCTCATGGGCTTTGCGTTTCAGCAATACGTCTTGCTGAGGGTCAATGTAAAGTTGTTTGCGAATCATGGTCACGTATACATCATATACATTACATCGGAAAATGTCCAGAGAAAAACTTTTCGAAATCTCGAGCAACAGTATTCAAAATTCGCGTTTGGGCGCTGGTTGATCTTCTGTCACCAAACCCGTGGAGATGTCGGCAATAAAGTAGTTTTCGCCCTTGATCGGTGCTCCCGCCATGCGCCGCAATAACGCGAGTTGCCCCGTGTGCGTCAGGGCATCGGCAATCGGACCTTGAAAAATTTGCTCGAGCGAGGCGTCAATCACAACTTCCGAAGCCAGGAAATCATCAAGGGCTTTGAGCGCTGCGTAAAACCGTTGTTTCTCGAGCTGCCAATCGCCAATGACGGTGACAGGATACTTGGGTTCACCACGGATCGCGGTCAACGCCCACTCGAGCAGGTCGGCAATGTGCGAGAGTAAAAATAAGGGCGTATTGACGGTTTGATCCGTTTTAAAAGTTGCAAAATCTGCTGGCGCATCACGCAAGGTTTTACTGCAACGATAAGCAAGCGTGGCAATGGTATGACGCAGGAATGCTCGAGCTTCACGGTTCATGGTTTTTCCTCTTCAACGACCCATTTCAAGCTTAAATGCTCGATTGGCGGGTCAAACAGACTGCTCTGAACGCTCGAGCGAAAAACTTGGGGGAACACTTCTGGCGTAAACGCTTTCTCGAGGCGTTTGACGTAGGTGCGTTCAAACAGCGCGACGTAATACGGCACGTCGTAATCTTTGGCAAGCTCGAGCGGGTTGCTGGTTTCTTCGTCAATCGGCAAGAGTTTGGATTTGCCGTTTTGAACGCGGTAAAACCGAATTTTTTCATTGCGACGCCAGGTTTTTCCAGCCTCGAGCATGGCTTCATAGGCGGCTTCTTTGAGGTTGTGACGGCTCGCGGCGTAATTTTCATACGTTTTGCTCAGCTTCGTGCGGGTTGCAACATCGCTAGCCGTATAGACTCGAGCTTGTAATTTTTCGATCACACTCAAATACGCGTTTCGAGCGCCAATCACGTCATTCTCGAGGATGCAACGCACAGAAGATTCCAAAAATTTAGCGCCAAATGGTTCAAAGCGGCTCGAGCGAAAACCTGCACCGCGTAAAATCATGTTGCCGTCAACGGTCAGCAGCGCGTAATTTTTGATTTCGTGCGACAGCATGGTTTTATAAAGGTTGTCAAACTCGAGTTTAATGCCATCGGGCAGGGTATCACTGATTTGCGTGACCAAAACTCGAGCCTGGGTTTCATTCCAGGTTTCAGGCAGGGCAAAAAACACGCCGTCGGTATCCGCCTCGAGCAGCGTCATGCCTGCCTTTTTGAGTTGAGCTGTGACATTCTCGAGAATTTGCCTGCCGTGCAACGTGATCGCGTCGGCGGCTGGACGATCGGCAAACAGTGCCATTTTGCCCGCCGCCAAGTAACCGTAAGCGCTGTTGATAATCAATTTCATGGCGGCTTGCATCGCGTCGGCGTGGGAAAAGGCTGGTGTCTCTCGAGCCGCGTATTTGGCGAGTTCTTTGTACTTCAGGCGTTGGGTGGTCAGGTTGCCGACAATCTCGAGGAGTACCCCGAGTTCGTCGCATTCGGGTCCAATCTTGAACGCCCGCATGATGCTGGGATACAAACTGGCGATATCGGCTTTGACCACGTTTTTTGCCACACCGCTGGCGTACAACTTCACTGCGCCGCCCTCATGGGGTTTCTCGAGGTAGACACGGCTGGATTTGGGCAGCGCATAGCCTTGATGGAGATACGCCCGCACCAGCATCGGCTCGAGAATTCCGGTGGCTGTTCCGGCACTGGCAACCCGTTCAAATCGGCGCGGGGCAAGTTTAGAAAGCGCGAACGAGGCGGGCATGAGGCGCTGAGACAACCTGTCCACCTCGCGCACATCTTCGAGTGCATAACGCCGCACGCGGTCTGGGTTACGGGTGTACTCGAGGGCGATTTCTGAACCAACAATATATTCGCGGTCTGGAGAGGCGAGTTTGTAATGCTTCGCAACGTCTTTCAGGCGGTGGCTGGGAAGTTCTCGAGTGACAAAATCGTGCCGCCAGACGGCATCAAGGGTGTCGATCAATTCCCGACCATTGACACTGAAACGATCATTGACATTTTCGCGGCGCAGCAACGTCGGCGCAGGAGCACGTCCAAGCTCGAGGCGGACACTCAGTTCTCGGGCGCGGTGCTCAAGGTATGGCAGGTCAAAACCAATCAGGTTGTGATTCTCGATCACGTCAGGGTCACGGCTTTGAATGATGCGCACGAGTTCGCGGATGGCACTGGCTTCGTCGTCGGCGTTGGGTGCTTCAAGCAGGGTTTCAAAACCGCTCGAGTCACGAATTGCAATCATGATGATGCGCCCGAACGCTGGGTCGAGTGAGGTTGTCTCGAGGTCAAATTGAAGGCGTATTAAATCCGCAAATTCGAGGTTACGAAAAAAGGTGCGTCCCGTCTGCATCAGGTATTGTTCGGCTGCGCCAACGCTGTAATAACCGTCCAGATCGCTGATGTTGTTCGCCGTCAATCCAACTTGTTTTGCTCCCTCGAGAACTGCACCGCGCAGCATCCTGGAATCTCGAGCGGTCACGAGATATTGATATACGCCCTGACCTTGCATTTTTTGCGCCGCAAATTCGCCGTCGCTCGAGTCAAGTTGGAGCGCATTTCCAAGGTGTGCCAAATGTTTGAGACTTTGTGCAAAAATCCAGGGACGGTAACGGTCATGCTCGAGGATCAGCTCGCCGTTTTCGCGTCGCCAAACCAGCACTTCGCCGCCAGTGCCCGTCCACAGGCTGACGATGCCTGGTGTGGTGTCCCAACCAGACACCCAGGCTTTGGTTTGGTGAATGGTTTCAACGTCTGGTTTCATTCTGTTCTCAGCATACTGCACATTGCTGGCTTTAAGAACCGAATATGATACTCGAGAAAATCTATGTGCAAATCTCAAACTTTTACATACCACAATCGATCTGGTGCCTTTGGTGTCTTTAAACTTCACAAATCCTATGTCAGTGCAGTGGATCAAAAGTGAAATTGGCTCGAGGATTCATCTTGCTTGCCTTGGCGGTGCTCGTCCCAGTTTTAAGCCTCGCCGCGCCCAAAGTCAGCAACAATGGCGTGCAAATTCGTCAACTTCAGTACAAAGGCAACAAATACGCAGTCGTCAGTGTTGATTTAAAAAAAGCAACGTTAAAAATGTTCTGGAAAGACAGCAACAATCAACCTTTCAATACATTTCAAAAACTCGAGCAGCATCTAACGAAAAACGGCGTAAAACTGCTGGCAGCCATGAACGCTGGGATTTTTGACAAGAGTTATTCACCGCTCGGTTTGGAGATCGAACGCGGCAAAAAAATGCACAAACTAAACGCTCGGACCAAAGCGTTTGGTAATTTTTACATGCAGCCAAACGGGATTTTCTTATTGGGTGCGAACGGCGCAAAAATCTTAAGCACCCAAGAATATATTCGCACCTCCCCCAGCGCACTCGAGGCGACACAATCGGGTCCAATGTTGGTTTTGAACAACCGTATCAATTCTAAATTTCAGAAAGACTCGAGCAACCAACTGGTCAGAAACGGTGTCGGTGTCCAAACTGGCTCGAGTGTTCATTTGGTCATCAGCCAGAGTTGGGTCAATTTTTATGACTTCGCCGCATTCTTTAAAGACGCGCTGCACTGCCCAAACGCTTTGTATTTGGACGGTAACATTTCGGGTTTGTACATTCCAAACTCGAGTTTTGACAGCATGGGTGATTACGCAGGCATGATTGGCGTTGTGCAGTAAACCGTTGCGATAGTTCTTAATTGGGTTGGAACACGTGATCTCGAGCAATCAGACTTGGGACAAGTGATGCGAAATTTGTTTGTGTTACGCACGTTTAACAAACGCCGCAAGCCGTTTTGAAGGTGACGTACAAGCAATTTTGGTCAGTACTGGATCAACCATAAAGCCAAATGAGCCTTTTAGCCTTTGGTGGTTTTCATGTGACACGGTAAACTCGAGTTTGTATGGAGTTCACCAAAAAAGACATTACTGATTTTTACACCGGCGCGGTCTTGACCCGAGCGAGAAAAATTCGTAGCGATAAAAAAGTCAAAAGTGTTCAAATCACTGACGACGGTTTAATCGTTGGGCTTGTGCGCGGTTCGGACGGTGAGTTATACGAGCAGAACATTGCCGTTTACGAAGACAATGGGGCTTTCTCAATTG
>JANMUC010000314.1:0-6470 GCA_031391225.1 Deinococcales bacterium | reverse complement strand
TCAGCGATATTTGGACTCGAGTCGTGATAAAAGCCTGGCTTTTGGGTTGAGGCTTGTTTTTGGTCAAATCACAAAGCGTATACTGAACTTGATCAAACCCCTCATGCCTGGTGATGCGTTGCCTAACAAAAGCTTAAACTTTAACCCTGCCCATCCAGTCCCTTTTCGGGGTCAGGAAAGCATCTCGAGTCTGCTGGTGTCTTTGTTGCGGGCGAAAACCAGTGTGATTAGCGTTTTTGGTTCTCATGGCGTGGGATCAACGCGTCTGTGTCTCGAGGTGGCTGGTCAAGCGACTTGGCTCAAAGACAGGCGTTACCATCTGGATTGTGAGGCTTTAAACCCTAAAACGTTTTTGCAACAGTTGAAATTGTTATTGAATGTGACCGCCAAAGATTGGAAGACACTGGGCGAAAAAATTGATCAACCCGCGTTGTTGGTGCTCGACCATTTTGACCATTTGATTGCCAGCGATTTAAAAAACGTTCTAAACTTGCTCGAGGCTGCCAACGGTTTGCAAGTCCTAATCTCGAGTCATCGAGCCATAGAAAACAACGATTTGGAAAGCATTGAACTCTTGCCGCTCGAGGTTCCGGCACAGCTTGGCAATGCAAGCGATTTGATGGAAAATGCGGCATACCGTTTGTTCGTGGATTACGCGACCAGTGTTGCGCCAACGCTGGACATTGTGCCTCGGTTTGCAAGTGAAATTCAAGAGATTTGCCTCGAGTTGGACGGTATGCCGCACGCGATTTTACTGGCTGCCGAGAACATGTTGCGGGTGCTGCCCGAAGAGTTGCTGCATGAAATTCGGCACGGCGAGGATGTGCGTGCGGTGCTGCCTGACAGTGGATTGCGGCACACATCGGTGCTTGATACTTTCGAGCGGACTTGGGTTGAATTTGATGACACCTTAAAATTGGTCTTGTGTCACTTAAGTATGTTTGTCGGCGGCAGTTATTTTGAAAGCCTCGAGACAACCATGCCAGACTTGGGTCATGCGGTTTTAGAACACTCGTTGTTGCGTTTGCAGGAACGCCGTTGGATTCGCAATTCGGGTGATTCGGCTTTAAAGCGTTTTAACGTCAACAACATTCCCAAAGCCGTGATCGTGCGGTTTTTAAAGAAAACCAACGAACTCGAGCATTATCAAAATACTTTTGCCAACACCATTGTGAATTTGATCGAGTATTTGGATCGCAATTTGGAATCGCCAGAGCAACTCAACTTTTTAAAACGTTTTGAGATTGAACGTTCCAATGCCGATGCGGTGTTGCGTTGGGCAGATCAGCACGATGCCAAATTGGGTTTTCGCTTGGCGTCGTTGCTGACCTCTTTTTGGGTGGTGCGCGGCGAGTACAAGCAAGGTTGTGTCTGGTTGGAAAATTTTGTGCGCCAAACCAATACCACCACTGACAAAGCGAGTGGACATTTGGTGTACGCCTGGCAAAACCTTGGTGAGTTGTTCATGCATCGTGGGTTGTGGTCGGCTGCCGAGTCGTGGTTTAAAGGTGTTTTAGAATTTGGACAGTACCACAACAACCCCACGATTATTGGTGCGGCTTTTTTTAAATTGGCAAATCTGGCATACGCCAAAAATGATTTGATCAGTGCCGAATTGTACTTCGAGCAATCGCTCGGCAATGCCAACCAAAAAAAGATTGTGCTCAAAACCGCGTACTTATGGATTCATTACAGCGCCGTATTTTTGGCTCGAGGACAAGTGCTCGAGGCGGAGCAAATGGTTTCTGACGGTTTAAATTTGTTTAGGGGTACGACCAATTTGATTGGTCAGGCAACCGCAATTTGCCGTTTGGCAGCGATACAGCTTCAAAAGAACAAGCTCGAGGAAGCCTTAAAATTGTTTGTGCAAAGTAAAACACTCTTTGATTCGCTGGGTTACTTGCAAGGTCAAGCCACGGCGTTAATCGGTATTGGGCAGGTGGCGCAGCTTAAAGGTCAACACCAGTTGGTACTCGAGGCTTGGCTCGAGGCGGTGGTGATTTTGCATAATATTGATTGTGGTTATGCAACGTTTCGTTTGCTAGAAATGATGGTTGATTTCTTGTTTAAATCTGCGGCAATTGCTCAAGCGGCTCAAATTTGTGGTTTGAGTGATCGTTATCGCAATTTGGCAACGGTTTCTGTTGGTACGTCTGAGCTTCATGCTTTAACGAACCGTCGCACGGCAATTCGTCAGGTTTTAAAAAATGCCGAGGCATTGTTTGAGGCTGGGGAAAAAATGGCTGAAGGTGATTTTTCGGCGCACTTGAATGCTTTGCTGAATTTGCCAGTCGCTCGAGAAGTACCCAACACGCCAGTCAGTCAAGTGAAAGAACATCATGATATTCAACTGTCTCAGCGCGAAGCTGAGGTTTTGGAATTGTTGGTTGAAGGTAATTCCAACAAAAAAATTGCTCGGGCGTTAAGCATCACCGATCATACCGTGAAGTACCATTTGGCTTCGCTGTTCAGCAAGTTCGGTGTTCAAAACCGTACGCAGGCGACCAAGTTGGCAATTGCTTACGGTTTGGTTAAAAACCCTGGCAGTTCAGAATTTGAAATCTGATGCGAAGTCTTGCTCGAGTATCTTAACCAAGACGGCAAGACCAGGTAAAAACTGTCCAGGACTGAATCATGATCGTCCTCGAGTTGAAGGTTTCTCGAGGGATGACATTCTCTTTCTCGAGGGGTGACACTCTCGAAGCCGCTCGAGACTCGCAGGAATTTGAAGGCTTAGATCAAATCAGATACGCCGTGCTCGAGCGCAATGGCGGCATTTCGATTATTCCAAAGCAAGATTCTTGATGGTTTTGGCAAAAGTAATGTTGATATCAAATGAATTTCTGTGCGCAACGTCAGTGTGTCATCAGCTCGGGTTCAACCAAAATGTTTAATTTAAAGGCATGATCAACTTTCAACAAATTCCATTTGGTATGACTGTCCCAACAGGTCCAGACATTGAACCCCCATTGATGCCGCCACCACCAATCACTGAACCCCCACAAATTCCCGATTTTCCACCGCTCAAAGATCCGCCAAACATCATTCCCAGACCAGATTTTCCACCAAGCATCACCGACCCGATTCCCACCAACGTTCCACCAGCAATCCCCAACGAAGTTCCGCCCATACAACCGTTCACTCGAGGAGGCTTCGCATGAGAATTCAAAAATTGTTGTTTGGTCTAACCTTGTTCCTCGTCACTTTGATGGCATTGGCGAACCTGTCCAGCATGGTGGTCTCGAGTGCAATTTACCTGCCGCTGTTGGGTGTATTTCAATTGCCGTTGTTGTTAATTGGCTTGCTCGGTGTGATGCTGACCGCGCTTGTATTCTTTTGGGCTGCCAAGTCAAGTTTTACCCAAGCTCAAGCCGACCGCGTCAAAGACCTCGAGAAACTGATTGATGTCCAACGCGTTTTGGATTTGCGCAGCAAACAAGAACGCACAACCTTGCAGGCTGCCCTCGACAGCCATGTCAATGCAATCATGGCACGGCTCGAGACGCTGCGTTCAGATGAAAAATCCATTCCCTCATCGGGCAACCTGGTGTTTCATCCAGCGGTCGAGGAGCATTATGCTGGACCGTACAACTTCGAGCCTCCTATGGACAATTTACAGCCCTTGCAACTCACCAATAACGGGTTTGGCGTGCGCTGACACTCTTTCCTTCACCTAAACGTTTAAAGCACCCTCGAAAAGAGGGTGCTTTAATTTAGGCCATCGAACCGTCAAGCTCGAGCGGCGGGTTCCATGAAGCCGAACAAAACCTCTTGCGCTCGAGTTGCATCGTTGCTTTGCGCAATGACATTATATTGCTCGGTTGGCAACGAATTTGTTGTGTTTAGAGCGGCATTTTTTTGCGCAAAGACCCGAGTCAACACACCAATCACCCCGCCGGTGAGCGCCCCGTACGTCACCCCAGAAAAGGCTAGATCAATCGAGGCTTGATAGCTCGGTGTCAGCATTGAAATCATCAATCCCAAAAATGAAATCCCCAGTCCAACCACGGCACCATTCAGGGCAGTTTGACTACTCGAGAAGACCCAGTTGGACTCCTGGGGTATCGGTTCTTGATGGGTGACCTCTTTTAAGATGATTGCCAACGATTGCTCGTGAAAGCCGTGACTGATCAGGTAATCCAGAGCGTTTTGGGCTTCGGTGAAGCTGGTATAGGTCGCAATCGTGCGGCATTTAGCGGCACGGATTTCGGCAAGCAGTGTAGTAGGCATTGGTATTTTGGCGTGCATAACTTCCTCTGTGTTCAATCAACACTTCTTCAGTTCAAGCTTTGTCAGACCGATTATGATTGCTGGAGCGAATGTTTTGATCTGCATCCAAGGCGGCACTCAATTCGGGCACGACACCCTTGTCGCGGACTTGCTCGAGCAGCTCGCTGGTGAGGGGTTCATCTGGCGTAATGATCGTTTGTCCGTCGTAACTGAACACGGGTTGGTTAACGGTTTTTCCCAAAGCCGAACGAATCACCGATTCTTCCTCAGCTTGAACGTTTGGGTTGCCGTCGTCGTCCAAAGCCAAAATGGAGGGATCGTCTTTGGGCTGATTCAATTCATCAAACGATGGCGCTGCATTCATTTCGCCAAACACCGCATTAATCAAATCGGCACCGTAACGCTCCTCGGCTGCCCGCTGAACAATTTCTTTGGTGACTGTTTCACCTTCACGAATAATCGGTTGACCTAAATCACCCACGGCGCGACTGACGGTCAAACCTACCGTCACCTCGAGTCCATCCAAAGCCGTTGTTGCCGTTTCGTCTGAGTTGCCGCGCAGACGTTCAATCGTTTGCGATGCCAAATCCTTAGTGCGTTGCCAACTGTCACGAATGCTCGAGCCACCCGCAGCCAGAAACAATGCCAGCAGCGTGCCATTTTCGGCGGCTCGAGCGGCTTGGGCCTCGGTGATCGGTTCGTTGGGAGCAATGCTGAGGGTGTCATCAATTTTAAAAACTTGGGGTACGGTGCGTCCAGTGACAAAACGCATTTGGTTGGTTTCAAACTTGCTTCGTGCCAGCCCAATCGTGGTTCCAGCCGCGCCAATGACGTTCGAAGCACCGCGAGCCACGGTTTTTAAAGAATTGCTGGCGTCAGAAACCACCGCGCCAAGCCCTGTGACCACCTGATTCAGTGCGCTGACGACGATTTCACTTGCCAGTAACGCTTGGGGTTCAACCAGTACTTTTTCGCCAATCTTGATACCAGGATTTGGAATGTAGGTTCGTCCGCGCAAATCTGCCACTGCCCCTTTGGAAATTTCAATGCCAACCACTTGACCGGTGGTTTGATCAAAACAAAGCTCCGCCAGCGTTCCCAAACGTTCTCCAGAACTACTGAGGACTTCACGTCCACGGTAAGCCCCGCTCAAAAAAGCCTCTTGCGCTTGCGACCAAGAGCTGACTGACATTGCGTCAATACCTTGGTCAACAATGATGGCGTCAGGTCCAATGCTGATGCCCGTGAAAGGAACAGCCCGAGGGTTGCCTTTATCAGATGTTAGCGTGAGCGCCAGAATATGCGAACCTGGCTGATCCAAAAGCACACCAAGAACCGCATCAAGTTTTTGACCGTCATGACGCACCACGGGTTTTCCAATCAATTCGTGTTCTTTGATCATGTTGGCTCCTTGAAGAAAATGCCAAGCGTGCCTGTTGCGTTCAATTGGCTTCCACTGGGCGAACGTTGAAATTGCGTCCGCCTTCCTAGATTTGAACGCCAGTGATTCACGTGTTGGGCAGTCACTCGAGCAATTTCTAGGCTTAAGTTTGAGCCGCAGGGCTAACGTCAGGCTGAGTCAACACTGAAAGCAAGCTGAAGATTCAGCAGAATTTCAATCAACTTTCAATCAAACGTCAGCAAAAACTGACATGATCAAGCCAAGACGCTTTTCACCTCGAGACTTGAAGTGGATTGAAGTGAAAGTAGAGAGGAATTTTACCGTGCCCAAATCATTCGCCGCCAAACGCCCAATCGCCAGCCAAAAACTTCTGATCGCAGGGCAAGAAAAAAACACCAGTCAGGTGGTTGGTGCCAAAAAAAGCCAAGAGGTCGAGCAAGTGGCTGCAAAAGTGAAACACAGGGCGGAAAACCCCGTTGATCGTAGCGCTGAACTGTTGCTCGAGGAAGCCGATGTGACCAATGCGGGTATATCTAGCCCTCAGACTGCCGAAAAAATGACACGTATCGAGCGTTAAGGTCTTGAGTTTTGAATCCAAAAAAAATCCGCTCGAGATTCTCGAGCGGATTTTGCTGCAAAACCGTAAATCGTTATTCTTTAACGCCACCCGAAAGTGCGCCAGAGACAAAGAATTGTTGGAAGCCGTAAAACAGTGCCACAATCGGCAATGCACCCAACACCGCAGCCGCGCTGAACTTACCGTATTCGGCAGTAAATTGCTGCGCAAAACTACGCAGCCCCAAACCAATGTTCCAATTGTCCACACCGGCGGCAAGCA
>JANMUC010000630.1:0-2423 GCA_031391225.1 Deinococcales bacterium | reverse complement strand
TAGACAAGAATCCTACCCATCAAATTAAGGCGGACGAGCTACTACCAGACTCGAGCGTTGAACTGCCCGATTGCGACCAGTTCATCTGCAACTTTGGATAACGGTTTGCTTGCGTCAATTTCAGCACTGGCAGTAACCCGCAACAATGGTTCGACAAATTCCAAATGCTCGAGAATCTTTTGCCGCTCGAGTGGGTTTTTGCCGTAATGGTTGGTGTCTCGAGTTTCGATGCGTTTTAAAATGATCTCGCTTGGAGCACTGAGCAGTACCACGGCGTCAAACAAAGGATAAAACTTGTCTTGATTCGATTTGCAACCCGCCACAAAAAGCAGTCCGCTCGAGTGACCAGTTAGAAGTTCTGTGATTTTTTCTTCGCGCCAAATCCAGTCAGGTTCGCCATCAGATACAGTCCATTCGCTCCAATCGTCCGAATCGGTATCAACAGTTTGGTGTCCGCGCTTTGCCAACTCGAGCAATACGCTGGATTTTCCTGTGCCTGACATTCCCGTAACTAGAATTTTGCTCATCGGGATAACTCGAGTTTCATTGTTTGAGAGCGGCAATAACACTTTTGACAAATGCCACGTCGTCATAAA
The DNA here is from genome assembly GCA_031391225.1 of Deinococcales bacterium. Classification (GTDB taxonomy): domain Bacteria; phylum Deinococcota; class Deinococci; order Deinococcales; family JAAFIG01; genus JANXTZ01. The sequence continues at coordinate 1,827 of JANMUC010000630.1, read as the reverse complement.
CCGCATCACCGTGCGTTAACCCAAGCCGCACGATCACCAATTTTTGCGTTGGTAAAATTGCCACGGTTTGCCCTTCAAAACCTTGTGCAAAAAAGCCATCTTTTGGAAAATCGGGATCATTATGGGCAATCCAGAAATGTGCGGCATACGTTCCGTCCGAGTGCGGGGTTTCGGTGCTCGAGTATGTCATCCAACCTTCGGGCAGAATCCGTTCACCATTCCAAACGCCATCTTGCAGGTACAACTGCCCAAATTTCGCCCAATCTCTGGCGGTGGCGTACATAAACGACGAACCGACAAATGTTCCGCTTGCGTCAGGTTCGAGGATGGCGCTGGTCATGCCGAGTTTTTGAAAAAGCCGCGTGTGAGGGTACGCGAGGTAATCGGCATGATTGCTAAATTGTCGCCGCACAATCTCTTGTAAAATGTTGGTCGTGCCACTCGAGTACGACCAGACCGTATCAGGTTCAGCCTCAACTTTTCCACCAATCGCAAATACTCCCGCGCCTTTGGAGCGAAAAAGCATGTTGGTCGCATCGCTGGGCGAGGCGTAATCTTCAACAAAACCCAACCCAGAACTCATGCGCAGCAATTGGTCAATCGTGATTTTGGCTCGGGCATCGTTTTTCCATTCATCAATTGGCGCTGGTTTTTGAATCTCGAGTTTTTTATCCAGCACCATCATGCCGATCATGGCGTTGGTCACGCTTTTGGTCATTGACCAACCCAAAAGTGGCGTTTGGGTGTTGAAGCCGTCTGCGTACTTTTCGGCAATCAACTTGCCATTTTGCAGCACCACCACGGCTCGAGTTTTGTTTGATGGGGCTGGATTTTGTTCGCTCAAGGTTGGGTTAAAAGTTTGAGCCAACAAATCCTCGAGTTTTGCGTTTTTAGGCTCAGTCGTGAAATTTTCAGATTTTGCGCTCGAGATTGGAGGGCTTGGTTGCGCCCGAAGTTCAGTTTCGCTGCTGCCATTGACCAGCGTGCAACCCAAGCCAAAACGGAAAATTGCTGTTGCCCTTGCCAGACCGTACAAACTCGAGGTCACACGTAAGTTTTCACGGTCAACTTGTGTGCCAACAAAAGATACGGCGTACAAATCTTCCTGCACTACTTCTGGCGTTCGACCTGAGACAAACACGCCAGAGCACATGGTTTTTGCGGCGTAAGAGGTGGCAATATTCAGGTATTGCAAACCAAAACGAACGCCAAAAATCAAACCGACAATCACCAAGCCCAGAACGCCCAACCCAATTTTCTGACCGATTGACATCATGTTCTCCTCAAGATTCTCGAGCGACCACGCGTTGTTTGATGTGGATTTCAGTGTATCACTCGAGATGCAATCACTATGTTATGTTCTGGGCGTAGCTCGTTTGAGTGGCGTTCTTTGAAAGCTCAGGTTCACATTCAGGGTCGGATGACCGATAAAACGGAAACCCCGCACCCTGTTCCAGAGGGTGCGGGATATTACCTCCAGAAAGGAGGTGAACTATCTCTCGCAAAAACTCTACCAAAAAACCTGCTAAACCGCAAGGTAAACGCAAGTCTCACGATGCCAAAACGCTTAAAAACGTCAAGGTTAAAGTGGAATTTTGGGCAGCGATTGTGACCATCACGGCTGGCGTTATTGCCATCCTGGTGAGCATTCTCAAATAACCTGAGTTGACAAGTGCTCAAACGGGCTGCGCTTTATTTGCTGGTGTACTTCAGACCGTAACCATAAGCAAACAAAGGATCGTATTTGGCATCACCAACATTAATTGGCAATTGATTCACCGATTTAAACCAAGACATTGGCAATGTCCCGACAAAACCTTGATCTCC